>NZ_JAKUFQ010000022.1:0-65856 GCF_022663475.1 Bacillus cereus group sp. BfR-BA-01382 | reverse complement strand
TGATAGATATATTGAAAAAATCGTTGATATATTTGTAAAGGGGTGTTTGAGGTGATTGTGAAAGAAAGAAAAATACCGATTTATATAAGACAGTTAGAAGCGCTTCTTAGAAGGTTACCTGTATATCATCCGAAACGAAATATAATTGGAGAAAACTTGGCAAAACACATGGCGGGGTATAAAGGGGAGCAAGCGATTGATTATCCACTTAGTTTTATTTCTGAGAAAGAGTACAGTGTTTTACATGATGTTCGCTTATCTAATCATGATCAATACTTTCAAATTGATACTATTATCATTTCCACAAAGTTTCTTCTGTTTCTTGAGATAAAAAATATAGCAGGTACATTAATATTTGATACAAAGTTTAATCAACTTATCCGAATAACAGAAGGAAATTCAGAGGGATTTCCAGACCCTGTTTTACAAATAAAAAGGCAGGAAATACAACTTAAAAAATGGTTAAGCTTACATGGATTTTCTTCTAGTCTTCCAATCGAGTCCCTCGTTGTTATTAGCTCGCCTCGTACCATTATAAAATCTTCAGATGACAATCTTCTTCATACAATTATTCATAGTGCAAATCTACCTCATAAAATAAAGTGGTTTGAAAGTAAATATAAGAAAAAAGTTATAGATAATGTAGATAGGCTCATTCATCAAATAATAGCGGAGCACTCTCCACTTCAACAAAATATACTTGAGCAATATAAAATAGAAAAAGAGGAGTTGCTAAATGGAGTACAATGTGAGAAATGCTTAGTTATTCCAATGGTTAAAGTTAAGAAGGGGTGGCGTTGTACAAGTTGTAAAGATTTTTCAAAAGTGGCACATGAGGGTGCTATACGAGATTATGCATTGCTCATTAGTACGACATGTACGAACGGTAATTTGAAAGAGTTTCTCCATGTTTCGTCAGGTATGGTTGTAAACAGAATTCTCCACACACTAAATCTGGCCTATACTGGCAACAACAAAGGACGAATATATGATTTAACTTCTTTCCAATCGTAATTTTGCTATAATAAATAAGTACTCATACGAAGGGGAGTTTAAAGATAAAATGAAGTCGTTTAATATCGATCATGTTATAGCTAGTATTTTGCAATGGATATTAAATATAGCTTTAATTATATTATCCATTGTGTTATCGATTTTCTTAGTGAATGAGACGATCACGTTTGTGCAGTATATTTTTTCGTCAAAAGAGTATACGTCTTATAAATTGGTTGAAAGTATCATCGTCTATTTCTTATACTTCGAGTTCATTGCATTAATTATTAAGTATTTTAAATCGAATTATCATTTCCCGTTACGTTATTTTATTTATATCGGAATTACGGCTTTAATTCGGTTGATTATTGTGTCTCATGAGGAACCGATGGAGACGTTATTATACGCAGGAGCAATTCTTGTTTTAGTTATTGCTTTATACATATCGAATATGAGAGATTTGAGAAAAGAGTAGTAGTGCAGACGTAAGTTTGCACTACTTTTTTATGTGGAATTTTCCACCCTATGATTTTGGGGCTGTAATCAAATGAATAGTGTCAGGACATTCTAATTTATAAGTTACTTTGTTGTCTTCAATATCTTTCTTTATCTTTTGACATGTAGTATTCGAATATTGTATCTCTTGGTTTTCATTATGTTTCTCATTTGTTTTTGTGTAGTCGACATCATAATAGACGGAGGTAGATTCCTTTTCTTTTTTTACAGTTAAATCAATAATAATAGGCTCGTTCTTGTTATTAAATTTAGTAATTCTAACTGAATCGTCTTTATTTGAATTATAGTTTTTTACGAAAGTATCTAATTTCTCTATGTTATAAACTTCATCGTTTTTCTCAATAATATCACCACGTTTTTTGGAAGCCTCAAAAGTATATGTCTCGTTTTTATCGTTTTTTTGCTCATTATTAGTACAACCAATAAGAGTAAATAAGGCTAATGAGATTACAGATAACGCATATTTTCTATATTGTATTCTCATAGATTCAGCTCCTTTTCTTAATTTTTAACGATGATATATTTATAATTTTATTTTATCTTAATGAGCTTTTTGGAAAGCAAAAAGACTGTTCTTTTTTCGTTAAGTTACTGTAAATACCTACATTCTTTATTAATTAGTTATAAATTTCGGCATAATATTTTTACATTAGTTTTTACATCTTGACCTTCAAGTTGCTTGAAAGTTTACAATGAAATTAGGGCGTTTGAAATCGAAAAAAATTGAGAAATTAAGTGAAGAGGTTTCTTTTACTTGGAGGTTATAGGAATGAATCAGGAATTGAAGTTACGTCCATTAGAACGAGAAGATTTAAAGTTTGTACACGAACTGAATAATAATGCCCATATTATGTCGTATTGGTTTGAAGAGCCGTATGAGGCATTTGTGGAGCTGCAGGATTTATACGATAAACATATACATGATCAAAGTGAACGACGATTTATCGTTGAGAAAGACAATGAGATGGTTGGATTAGTTGAGTTAGTAGAAATCGATTATATTCATCGTAGAACAGAATTCCAAATTATTATTGATCCAAATTATCAAGGATATGGTTATGCAGCAGAGGCGACGCGTTTAGCGATGGATTATGCTTTCGCTGTATTAAATATGCATAAGATTTATTTAGTTGTGGATAAAGAAAATGAGAAAGCAGTCCATGTGTATAAAAAGGTTGGATTTATAGTGGAAGGCGAGCTTTTAGACGAGTTTTTCGTTGATGGTAACTATCATAATGCGATAAGAATGTGTATGTTCCAGAAGGAATATTTTAAAAATAAGTAGTTGAATGATTTGGAGGTAATGTTGACGCTTCGTAAAACTGTATGCTAAAATCCCTTTTAAGTATTAAGGAAGGTGCAGAACATGCTTTATATAAAATTTGTAAAACTCATTAGAAAACTTTGCTCCGCACAAATGTATACGGTGAAGCGTTGTACGGAGCTTAATCAAGGGGCATAAATCCCTATATTCATCGACTGAATAACTTTTCTAAAAAAGTATAGTTTATCTATGCTTATTTGGTTATGGTTTTTCAGTTGATGTATAAAATAGATTAAGGGGCCATAGACAATGCTTTGTCTATGGCCCTTTGTGTATATTATTCCGATGAGTATTTACTGTAAATTGGAGTAGTATAGGAAAAACCACGAAGCAGAGGGCTAGTGTCGAATGACGCTATCTCTCTGCTTTTTTTAATTTCAGGAAAAGAGGAATAAAAATGAGTTTACTTAAAGTTGAAAGTTTATCACATAGTTTTATTGATAAAGTATTATACGAAAATGCTTCTTTTGATTTGCATAAAGGCGAGCATATGGGAATTGTTGGACAGAATGGTGCAGGGAAAAGCACATTAATGAAAATATTGGTGGGGGAAATTATTTCTGATAAGGGGAGCATTAAGTGGCAACCTAATATTCAAATTGGACATCTTGATCAATATGCAGAAATTGATGGGAGCTATACTATTTCACAATATGCAAAGCGAGCCTTTTATGATTTGTTTGAAATGGAAAAGAGAATGAATAAGTTATATGAAGAAAGTGCGATGACTGGAGATGAGAATCAACTATTGAAAGCAGCTGAAATACAAGAACAGCTTGAGGCTCGTGATTTTTATTCAGTAGACAGCGTAATAAATAAGGTGGCAGCCGGTTTAGGTATTGATGCGATTGGGATGGATCGTGTTATTGGTGAATTAAGCGGAGGGCAGCGTGCAAAGGTAATTTTAGCAAAGCTTTTATTAGAAGAGCCTACTATTTTATTACTAGATGAACCGACGAATTTTCTCGATAAGGAGCATGTGGAGTGGCTTGCTAATTATTTAATGAATTTTGAAGGAGCGTTTATTGTCGTATCACATGATTTTGATTTTCTGGAAAAGGTAACTTCTTGCATATGTGATGTAGAGTTCGGAACGGTTAAGAAGTATTACGGAAAATACTCAGATTTTGTAAGACAAAAGGAGCATTTGCGAAAAGATTATATTCGCCAATATTATGCACAGCGAAAGAAAATTGAAAAAACGGAAGAGTATATTCGTAGAAATATTGCTGGGGTGAATTCAAAAATAGCGCAAGGTCGTAGAAAACAATTGGAGCGTATGGAAAGAATTGCGCCACCAAGTTTTACTCATAAACCGTCTATTCATTTTCAGGAACTTCCCATTTCAGTTCAGACAGTTCTTGAAGTAAATAACCTTGAAGTTGGTTACGATTTCGCTCTCTTACCAAAGTTAAATTTTTCAGTAATGGGTGGGCAAAAACTTGTTATTACAGGTTTCAATGGAGTAGGGAAATCTACTTTATTAAAAACAATCGTTGGAAATATTGCTAGCATTTCTGGAGAGTTTCACTTTTCAGAGCAAATAAAGATTGGATATTATGAGCAAGATTTAAATTGGAGCAATGATTCTTTAACGCCGCTTCAAATTATTTCAGAACAGTTTCCTAAACTGAATATGAAGGAAATACGCCATCATTTAGCTGCGTGTGGTGTGAAGGATACGCACGTTTCGCAAGAAATTCGGACGTTAAGTGGTGGTGAACAATCGAAGGTGAAACTGTGCGGATTATTACTATCACCTTGTAACTTCTTAATTTTAGATGAGCCGACAAATCATTTAGATGCAGAAGCGAAGGAAGCTTTGCAAAAGGCGCTAATTCAGTTTAAGGGCAGCATTATACTCGTATCTCACGAAGCAAGTTTTTATCTTGATTGGGCAGATAGCATCTTTGATATAGAGACAGGATTAGTTAAGGGGGTGTGAAACATATGAGTGAAAACAATTGGAAAACGAAAATTATATTATTTTTGACCGCTCAAACTATTTCGTTGTTCGGTTCCTCTCTCGTGCAATACGCGATTATATGGTATATCACCCTTACAACATCATCAGGAGTGATGTTGACTATTTCAACTGTTTGCGGTTTTCTACCACAAATTGCGATATCTTTGTTTGCAGGTGTTTGGATTGATCGTTATGACCGTAAAAAGATGATTATGTTATCGGATGGGGTTATAGCGATTGCGACGTTAGTTTTAGCAAGTTTATTTTTAACAGGATATAAAAGTATTTGGTTACTTTTTATTGTGTTACTCATTCGTTCAGCTGGAACAGGAGTACAAACGCCAGCTGTGAATGCATTAATTCCGCAAATCGTTCCGAAAGAGTATCTTATGAAAGTAAATGGAATAAATAGCAGTATTACATCTTTAATTATGTTTCTTTCTCCAGCAGCAAGTGCTGCGATTCTTTCTATTGCCAGCATTGAAACAACATTTTTTATTGATGTTATTACAGCCATGTTTGGAATTAGTATTATGTTTGTTATTCAGGTCGAAGGACATGTGAATGTAGAGAGTAAGCAAAAATCTAATCTACAAGGAATTAAAGAAGGGTTCTCTTATTTAAAAGAAAATGTATTTATTAAAAGGCTAATCCTTTTATTGATTATCGTCATGATTTTAATAAGTCCAGCTGCTTTTTTAACGCCTTTAATGGTAACTCGTTCTTTCGGGGCCGAAATGTGGAGACTTACTGCGAGTGAGATGACCTTTAGTGCGGGTGCGGCAGCTGGTGGCGTATTGATTGCGGCGTGGGGTGGTTTTCCTAATCGTATGCATACAACAGCGCTAGCTTGTGCATTATATGGACTGCTTATGATTGGACTCGGAATAGCACCGATATTTACTATGTATTTAGTATTTAATTTTTTAATTGGTATAACAATGCCGTGCTTCAATACACCAGTTACTGTGTTATTGCAGGAGAAAGTAGAACCATCGATGCACGGGCGGATGTTTAGCCTTGTACAAATTGCGAATTCATGCGCGCTTCCTTTAGGAATGATAATATTTGGTCCATTGTCGGATATGTTTAGTGTAGAGGTTTTATTAATTTATGCTGGGATATTCGTGCTATTTTGCGCAATGTATGTTGTATTAAGCAAGAGGTTTGAAGTGTAAATATTTATGATTTAGAAGGTTTGCGAAGTGATTTAAGATGCTTCGTAAACCTTTTTGTTATTAGTTTAGTCAATAATTATTTATTGTTAAACAATAAATAATTATTGACTGTTAATGTTGTTTTAGATAATATGATGTTAACGATCTAAGGAGAATTACATGAGTAGAGGAGAATGTGAAATGAAAAATAAATACGTAGTAGCTATTTCTTTAATGATTTTAGCGATTATTTCTTTAACTATACATGCTTCAAACAGTAAAATAGGAGCGGATGGATTCCTTGAAGAACCTTTCTTTTTCCTAGTACCGATAAGTTATGTATTGTTCCTTAGTGGTATTGGTGTATTACTATTTGGATTTATTACTTCAAAGCTGAAAAAGGGCAATAGATAGGAGCTACCAATAGGGACAAAACACTCACTATGAAATAGAAACATACCATATGGAAGAAAAAGAATAAGTGAGATGAATCATGATGAATCATTATTTTTATAATGGTAGACAAGTAGGAGCAGCTATTACGCTGGCTGGGGCACAAGGGACAATTCATGCTGTGAATCAGGCTATTCAAATGCAACAACAAGCATATTTTGCACAAATGATGCAAAGTCAGTATATGCCGTATTCACAACTTCCGATGCAAATTGTACATTACGATGTACATCCAGCTGGTTTATTTTCCATTCCATATGGCGGGACATACTTCTTATGAAAGAAAGCGACTGGTTAGAGTCGCTTTTTTTTATATTCCGCCTAGCTTCATTCCAAGGAAGGCAAAGGCGATACCAATTATGTAAGTAGCACTTAAATATAAAAGGAAGATGTACAGTTTTTTACGATTGAGAAGCTGAACAGATTCTAATTTAAGCGTAGAAAATGTAGTGAATGCGCCCATAAATCCAGTACCTAATAATAGTTGCCAGCCTGTAGTGACTCCGTTGCCAATTATATATCCAAGTAAAAATGCCCCTGTTATATTAATAAGGAATGTAGCAATTGGAAATTGTGTTTTATTTCTTTTCTTAAACCAATTGCTAATTGCAAATCGTGTAATCGCGCCGAAAAATCCACCTGTTGCCACTAATAAAGCTTCTATCATAAGTGATCACCTTCCGTAAGATGTTTCTTAATTAAGAAATCACCTAGTGTATAGCCAAGACCAGACATAATGAGACCACCAAGTATGCTGCATGATACATATAAGAAAGCCGTATCCCATTCAGAATGATTGATTAGTTGCACAGTTTCTACACTAAATGTTGAAAACGTCGTAAAGGAACCAATGAATCCAGTCCCAATGCCTGTGATAATTTCTAATGGTAAGATGTTTCGCCGAGCGATATAGGTAGTTAGCCACGCTAATAGGAAGCAGCCGAGTAAGTTGATGAGCAATGTAGCTAGCGGAAATGAATGATTCCATGAAGTATGAATAGTAAGACCTAAATAATAGCGAGAAAGGGCTCCTAATATACCGGCTATGCCAACGATAATATAAATCAATTTCTTCACCTCTTTAAATAGCTTGCTCAAAAAAATAGACTCCTACCAGTAGTTATACTGGTAGGAGTCATTAGCTAAGCAGCAGTTATGGCGAACTCCATCGCCTCTGATTATTACATATAGTGTACTAAATATACCGTTTAATTTCTAGTGAGGAGGTGGGTGTAACTTTTCTTTTTTTGATGTTTGAAGGTTTTTTAGTAATTAAAATGAGATCGATTACTTATCAACTAAATATAGTGATATACAGTTTTAATTATGATAAAATGTTTCTTATGTGTGTCGTTTTATTTTATTTGACTGAAAATAAAGAAAAATAAATTCGCGTGAAAAGGAGTCATTTATTTGAAGAAATTTTTAAAAATCGTATTTATATGTGTTTTAGTATTAGCGGGCATTGTAGGAGGATTTCTAGCGTATATGACACTTACTAAAGAACAGCCTGCTGATGTTATAAGCTTGAAGGTGGAGAATAATAAGGAGCGCGTATTAGCGACTGGAAATGAATTTAAAGTTACAACATTTAATATTGGATATGCTGGGTTAGATAAGGATCAAGATTTCTTTATGGATGGTGGAAAGGGATCTGGTTCAAGTAGTAAAGAGCAAACGGAAATTAATTTAAAGAATATGCTTTCGTTTTTACAAAATGAGAATAGTGATTTTGCGCTATTACAAGAAGTTGATATAAAGTCACTTCGTTCATTTGATGTAAATGGACATGAATTTTTGAAAAAAGGATTACCTGATTATGTTTCGTCATTTGGCAAGAACTACGATACGAAATGGGTTCCAGTGCCAATAACAAATCCAATGGGATATGCGGAGGCTGGATTAAGTACGTTTTCTAAATACACTGTTCAAGAAGCGAAGAGGTTCCAGCTGCCTGGAATGGAGCCTTGGCCAAAGCGTTTGTTTGATTTAGATCGAGCAATTGTGGAATATAAAATTCCTGTTAATAATGGGAAACATGTTAGACTCGTAAATCTACATTTGTCTGCTTATGATGAAGGCGGGAAAATTAGAAAACAGCAAGTAGAGTATTTAAAAGAATATATGAACAAGCATTATGAAAATGGTGATTACGTAATAATGGGCGGAGATTGGAATCAATTAGTTTCGAACGCTCAATTAAGTGATCCGAAGTTTGTGAAAGAGCGTCCTGAGTGGTTAGTAGAGTTACCGAAGGATTTTACGGACGGTGGCTTTAAGTGGGCTGTAGATCCGTCTGTTATGACTGTGAGAGATGATGTAAAGAAATATGTCGAAGGTGAAAATTTCGTCACTATTATTGATGGCTTTATCGTTTCACCGAATGTAGAGATTGTAAATGTACAAGGGAAAGATTTAAAGTTTGAAAATAGCGATCATAACCCAGTGAGTGCGGTATTTAAACTGAAGTAATTGATATGTATAAGTAGAAGGTGGGGCTTCATATGGAGTGGTTAAAGAGGACTTGTTTTTCTAACCTTGAGAAAGAATCACAGAAAAATCATTTATTACTGTTTATAACGATTTGTAGTTTCTGCCTTGGGATAATCGCGATTGGGTATTATGGATATATTTTTACAGAGAGAGCAATAGCGTTTTGGATTTGTGGTATTTCGGTCGTTGCATTTGGAACGCTTTTTACTTTTATAAAAAATATGGAATCAGCGTATAAATATATCATGACATTTATGTTGCTTACCATGTCTTACATCATGGTACAAGCTTTTAATGAAAGCCCGGCTGTATTTCAAATGGTTTATTTTACATTAGCTGTTTCACTTATTTACTTAAGTGAGCGCCTCATTTTAATTCTTGGCGGGGTAGCTGTTGTGATCACATTTATTCTTTGTAGCTATTGGCCGAAGCAATTTTTTGCTTATACAGCCTCGTCTGAAGCTGCTAATTTTGCAAGTTTGTTAGCGATTGTAACAATTGCTATGTGGGGCGTCACGAAAATCGGTTCTAATCTGCTCCTTCATTTAAGTGATGAGAAGCAAGAAGTAATGAGAAAAGCTCAGGAGCTAGAAGAGACGCAAAGGCTTATTGAAGAAACAGTTGTGAAACTAGATAGTAATTTCAATCATTTAAGGCAAAATATGAACACGTCGATGGAATCGATGAGTGAAATTAATTTTGCCTTTGAAGAGGTAGCAGTTGGTACGCAATCACAATCAGAGATGATGTATCGTTCGGTAGAGGTATTGAATGATATGGAGGGAAATATTGAACAAATCATCTCTCAAGTAAGAACTGCATCGGCTCGTGTGGATGAAAGTTTAGACATTTCAAAAGGTAGTGTACATACTTTAAGAAATTTTGAAGCTAACATGAGAAGTTTAAATGATGTTGTTTCACAGTCTGGAATTATATTTAGAGATTTAATGATGCAATCGAAACAAATTAATGAAATTGTAGATGTAATAACGAATATTTCAAGTCAGACGAGTTTGCTAGCTTTAAATGCAAATATTGAAGCTGCGAGGGCAGGTGAGCATGGAAAAGGTTTTGCTATTGTAGCGAGTGAAGTGTTAAAGCTTGCTGAAGAATCAAATCGTTCTGCGGGAAGAATTCAGGGGATTTTGAAGGAGTTTAGTAATCAAGCAAGTAAGGTAGAAGTGCAGGTAGAGAAGTCAGAAAGAGTACAAGAAGAGTGTAACGAAATGTTAGCAAGCGTTTTAACAAACGTAACTGATTTAGGGAAGTTTATTGATGCGATTAATAAAGTAATGCGAGAGGTTGTTATTCATCAAGAAAGTTTCCAAGTTAAAACGACGAATATTGTAAAGGATGTTACGCATGCTTCTAACGTAATTCAGCAAACTTCTACAGCTACAGAAGAAGTGCTAGCGAGTGTGGAAGAAGAAAAACATCGAAATGATATATCGGTGAAGACGTTACATACTGTTAGCGAGCAAGTGAAGTTACTAGAAGATATTCTAGAAAAGTAATATTTCTTGAAAAGGGCACACCATGTGTGCTCTTTTTTCATTTAAATGAATACTTGATAGTAATTTAATTGCTTTTCTGCGCGTTTTCTGCCAAGCTTAAGGAGATAAAGTGAGACTAATACCTACTGATTATTAGTTGAACCTCGCAAATAGCGGGATAAAATACTTCAAAGAAAGAATTATATAGGTGACGAATATGATTGAAGTTAAGACTTCTGAACTTAGTGATGGAGAATTTAATAGAGGTGTATTTGCAACTCGTGATATTAAAAAGGGTGAGTTGATTCACTCAGCACCAGTTATCTCTTATCCGAATGAACAGCATGAACACATTGAAAAAACGTTACTTGCTGACTACGCATTTGAGTATGGGGTAAATCATACGGCATTCCTGTTAGGATACGGCATGTTATTTAATCATGCATATAATCCGAATGCAACGTATGAAATTGTCTTCGAGAATCATACTTTTAACTTCTTCGCGTATAAGGATATAAAAGCGGGAGAAGAAATTTTAATCAATTATAATGGTGAAGTGGATGACGATGAGCTATTATGGTTTGATAAGGAAAAAGAAGAGAACGAAAAATAATTTAATGAGTATAGAAAGAGCACATTCTGTGGAATGTGCTCTTTTTTCATTGATGTAAATAAAGTAAAAAGTACAAAAAAATACCACTTTCTTTTTGTATGGTATAGTAAGATACTGAGGGATAGTGTTTTGAAAAAGTCACATATTTTACAAATTGTTGTCTTTCTGATGACATGTCAAGTTTAGTAGTCCATTTGGGTTGCTTTATTATGCAATATATATTTTAATATGAGTGGCACCTCTTATAAATTAAGAGGTTTATAGGTGTCTCGAATTGATTTTGGGTACACTGTATCCACCACTTTAGGTTCTTTCATGTACGTGGGGATATTATGGGCCCGTATAACGGGATAAAATGAATATAGAAATAGAGGAATCGTAAAATGAATATGCAAGAGGTTTATAAATATTTAAGTACGGTATTGCCTGAAGGACATGTTAAACAAGATGAAATGTTAAAGAATCATACGCATATTAAAGTTGGCGGAAAAGCAGATGTTTTCGTTGCGCCTACAAATTATGATGAAATTCAAGAAGTTATCAAATATGCGAACGAATATAATATTCCAGTTACGTTTTTAGGAAATGGATCGAATGTCATTATTAAAGATGGTGGAATTCGCGGGATTACAGTAAGTTTAATTCATATTACAGGTGTTACTGTAACAGGAACGACGATTGTAGCACAGTGTGGCGCAGCAATTATTGATGTATCACGCATTGCATTAGATCATAATTTAACGGGTCTTGAGTTTGCTTGTGGTATTCCAGGTTCAGTTGGCGGAGCATTATATATGAATGCTGGTGCATACGGCGGTGAAATTTCGTTTGTATTAACAGAAGCTGTCGTAATGACAGGTGATGGAGAGCTACGTACTTTGACGAAAGAAGCATTTGAATTTGGATATCGTAAGAGTGTATTTGCGAACAACCATTACATTATTCTTGAAGCGAGATTTGAACTTGAAGAAGGTGTACGTGAAGAAATTAAAGCAAAAATGGATGATTTAACGTTTAAGCGTGAGTCAAAACAGCCTCTAGAATACCCTTCTTGTGGTAGCGTATTTAAGCGCCCACCAAATAACTTTGCTGGTAAGTTGATTCAAGACTCAGGACTACAAGGTAAGCGAATTGGTGGAGTAGAAGTTTCTTTAAAACATGCTGGATTTATGGTGAATGTTGATAACGGAACAGCACAAGATTACATCGATTTAATTCACTTCGTACAAAAGACAGTTGAAGAGAAATTTGGCGTGAAGTTAGAGCGAGAAGTAAGGATTATTGGAGAAGATAAGGAATAACGAAATACGTATGAAGATATGAATTATTTTAAAATAATATTTGGGTATTGTTGACAATTTGTTTTCAATTCAATATAATGGCTAATAATTTAACAAATAACATACGTTGAAAGAGCCCAGTAGCAGTTTGTCACTGTTAACGAGAGAGCTAGGGGTTGCTGGAACCTAGCACAAACAAACTTGCGAATTACACTCTGGAGTATCTTAGGTAATGCTAAGCGGACTAGCAATCGATATTATTGCTAAGAGTGGTATGAGTAGCTATGCTATTTATGCAAACTGGGTGGTAACACGGTGAATAATCGTCCCTATGTCTATCGTAGACATAGGGGCTTTTTTGTTTTTAAAAAATAAAGGGGATGACAAAAGATGAATATTATTGATGAATTAGAATGGCGCGGCGCCGTTAATCAGCAGACTGACGAAGAAGGCTTACGTAAGCTAGTAGAAGAGAAAAAGATTTCACTATACTGCGGAGTTGATCCAACTGGTGATAGTATGCATATCGGACATTTGATTCCGTTTATGATGATGAAGAGATTCCAATTAGCTGGCCATCATCCTGTTATTTTAATTGGCGGGGCAACAGGAACAATTGGTGATCCGAGTGGACGACAATCAGAGCGTCAACTTCAAACGTTAGAAGTGGTTCAGCATAATGTAGATGCGTTAACAGCACAAATGAAAAAGCTATTTGATTTTGGTGGAAATAGCGAAGTGAAGATGGTAAATAACTATGATTGGACACATGAAATAAATATTATTGAGTTTTTACGTGATTACGGGAAAAACTTTAGCATCAATAGCATGTTAGCGAAGGATATTGTAGCAAGCCGCTTAGATACAGGTATTTCTTTCACAGAATTCACATATCAAATTTTGCAAGCGATGGATTTTCACCATTTATACACGAAAGAGGATGTTCAACTTCAAATTGGTGGTAGTGACCAATGGGGAAATATTACGAGTGGTTTAGATTTAATTCGTAAGTTAGAAGGTCATGAGGCTAAAGTATTCGGATTAACGATTCCGTTATTATTAAAATCGGACGGTACGAAGTTTGGTAAATCAGCAGGTGGTGCAGTTTGGCTTGATCCTGAAAAAACGACACCGTTTGAATTTTACCAGTTCTGGGTAAATACAGATGACCGTGACGTAATTAAATACTTGAAATACTTTACGTTCTTAAAGAAAGAGCGTATTGATGAATTAGCAGCGAAGGTAGAAGTCGAGCCTCATAAACGTGAAGCGCAAAAAGTGCTAGCGGAAGAAATGACGAAATTCGTTCATGGAGAAGAGGCGTTATTACAAGCTGAGAAAATTACAGCAGCGTTATTTAGCGGAGATATTAAATCGTTAACAGCTGATGAAATTGAACAAGGTTTTAAAGAAATGCCAACATTCCATTCTTCAAAAGAGACAAAAAATATTGTAGAGTGGCTAGTTGATTTAGGAATTGAACCATCCAGACGACAAGCACGCGAGGACATTAATAATGGTGCGATTTCTATGAATGGTGAGAAAGTAACAGATGTGGGTACGGATGTTACTGTAGAAAATTCATTTGATGGAAGATTTATTATTATTCGTAAAGGGAAGAAGAACTACAGCCTTGTGAAGTTAGGCGAATAGTTTGTGTGAAAGGGGTGGGAGTAGGAAGAATACTTCCACCCCTTTCATATACACAATTTGGACATAAAATAATCAGTAAATTTAGATAATTAAAAGGGTTATATTATTCTTCTGC
This sequence comes from Bacillus cereus group sp. BfR-BA-01382, assembly GCF_022663475.1. NCBI lineage: Bacteria > Bacillati > Bacillota > Bacilli > Caryophanales > Bacillaceae > Bacillus > Bacillus cereus group sp. BfR-BA-01382. Next base: position 51,800 of record NZ_JAKUFQ010000022.1, on the reverse strand, counting down.
CGAATATATAAGTTAGAGAAAATTACGGATAAAGTGAAACTTTAATCAGTGGGGGGATTGTTCCTCCCCACTGATTATTAGTTGAACCAATCGGGCTTTTACGGGCAGTTAATCTTCCGACTTCATCCCTGCATTCACTGGATTTTAAGGTGGAGGTTTTACTGCCCGTTAATGCGGGATAAAAATAGCCCGAACCATGCTGGGCATGATTCGGGCTTATATTCAGATTAGTAAGCTAAGCTGAATAGACCTTTAATATGTGATAAGTAACGAACGTTACTTGCTTCTTTCATTAATGATGCTGGTAAGCCTTTAAGTGGAGTATTGCTTGCTCCAATTGTAGCAACCGCATCTTTACGTCCTAGACTAGCAAGTGTTCCAGAGTTTACAGGTGCGAACTCTTCGAATGCTTTGCCTTCTAGTGCTGCGTATAAGTTGTATCCAATTAACTCACCCATTTGCCAAGCGATTTGTGCAGTTGGTGGGTATGGACGACCGTCTGGAGAGAAGACAACAGCGCTGTCTCCAGCAACGAATACGTCTTTGTGAGAAGTAGATTGTAGGTATGCATCAACTGTTGCACGACCACGGTTAACTTCAAGACCTGATTCACCGATTAATGGATTACCTTGTACGCCACCTGTCCAAACGAATGTGTTAGCAACAAGTTTTTGACCGTCTTTTAAGTCGATCTCATTGCCAGCAACGTTTGTTACAGGAAGACCTGTTAAGAATGTAACACCGCGTGCTTCTAGGCTAGTAGTTGCACGTTCGATTAAGTGGTCTGGTAATACTGGAAGGATTTTTGGACCTGCTTCAACAAGAAGAAGTTTAACTTCTTTTGGATTTACGCCGTGGCTTTTTGCAAGTTTAGGCATAATGTCAGCAAGCTCACCAACTAGCTCAACGCCAGTTAATCCGCCACCACCGATTACGATTGTAGCATCAGCTTCGTTTTTCGTTTTCGCGTATTCACGAATACGGTCTTCAACGTGTTTGTAGATTTTGTTTGCATCAGCAGCAGATTTTAATACCATGCTGTTTTCTTCTAGTCCTGGAATACCGAAGTAAGCAGTTTTACTTCCTAAAGCAACTACAAGTGCATCGTAAGATAAAGTAGTGCCGCCAGCTAGTTTGATTTCTTTGCTATCAACAGAGAATGACTCAACTGTTGCGATTTTAAGATCGATATCTTTGCCTTTGAAAAGCTTTGTAAGTGGCATTGCAATTGCTTGCTCAGCAACGTTACCAGCTGCAAGGCGGTGTAGTTCAGTGATGATTTGGTGTGTTGGGTATTGGTTAATCACTGTAACTTGTGCTTCTGATTTGCTGTAATATTTACGTACGTTTAAAGCGGCAAGAAGACCGCCATAACCAGCGCCTAAGATGACAATTTGTTTTGACATAGTATGATATCCCCCGTCTTTACTAATTGTTGTTATAAGTTAAATTATTTATTGTTACGTTCTGCACTAATTTGAAGATATGCGTTCACAAAGCGGAACATTTTTTGTGCTTGTGGATCTTTTAGTAATTTTAATAGACCGAATAGGCCGATAACTTCAGTACTTTCGTCAGCACGATCTTTCGCTTCGATTGCAGTTGCAGCCATGCTTTTCACTGTATCTTTTACAGGTTCTACAAGCTCTGTAATTGCACCAACAGTGTCGCTTTTTAATACTTCATCAGTAGCAACAGTTTGAGCGAAGTCATAAGACTTAGTTAAAATGTTAACAAGCTCAGTTAATTTTGGAAGCTGTTCTACTAGTGTTGTTAATGATTCTTGTACCTCAGGTTTTAACAACTGATCAAGTACATCAAGTTGTCCTTGGCTAGCAGAAATTTGTACAGTTTCTTGTTCTGGCTTTGTTTGAGTCATAGTTTCTGGCATCTCCAATTCTCCTTTACGATAGCAATACTCTTATTTTTTATAAGTAAGATAGTAAACGTTTACGAAACTTTATGCAAAGTTTCACAAAACACAATAAAATGCCTTTAAATCTATGGCAGCAAACAAGCTGACATAAATCTAAAACCACATTTTCTTACCTATTGTTTATGAACTGTCCGATACATGGCTTGTCCGCATAATGGAAAAGCTCCGCTACCGGAAAGTGTATATAATATATATCCTATATTATATACTATATGCACCTATGTTAACATAAAAATGATTCCTAATTATTTGATATTGAGTGTATAACCTAGTGCTGACAAGGTATGAAAGCGTATAAAATATTTTGTTTTAGTTAGAAATGTACATATATATATAGAAAAAAAGGAAAAAACGAACAAATTCATGTTCGTTTTTTCCTTTTTTCCTATTATTCACCTTCTGCAATTAGCATCGATGTATTACCTTCTTTTTCAAGATGACATTCGCCCCAAGTACAAAGAGAGTCAAGAATTGATTCTAAAGACCAACCGTAATCAGTAAGGGAGTATTCTACTTTTGGCGGGACTTGGTTGTAGACTTTTCTTTGAATGACCCCGTCGTCCTCTAATTCGCGTAATTGCTGAGTTAACATTTTTTGTGTAATACCAGGCATTAAACGTTTTAGTTCACTCGTTCTTTTTGTGCCTTTCGTTAGATGACAAAGGATAACAACCTTCCATTTTCCACCGATAACCTCTAAAGTCGCCTCTACAGGAATATTGTATTTCTTCATATGAAACCCTCCTTTTATGAGTAAAGTAAGCTTAATAATACAAATGTTACTTTTTAGTACCTATAGCACTTTAAAGTACGTACTTTTTATCATGTTAAATATGTTTCATAATAGCACATGTGAGAAGCAAGTGAGTAGTACGGTACCAAAAAGTGACTATGTTACTTTTTAGTGCCTATCGTACTTTAAAGTGCGTTCTTCAAAAAAGGAATGAAACCATTCATAATAGCATTTGTAAGTATAAAATATATTTTTTAGAAGATAAAAGGGCCTTTTTATCACACTATTATGATTGGATTTCTTGTAATAAGGAGGAATTCAATTGAGTTCATATACAGTACCATCTTCAGAAGTTCAGACGAATCGAAGAAGTATGTTTGCTTTATTAGCACTAGCAATTAGTGCATTTGGGATTGGTACGACCGAGTTTATTAGTGTCGGTTTACTACCATCTATTTCGAAAGATTTAAATGTTTCGGTTACAACAGCTGGTTTAACCGTTTCTTTATATGCATTAGGAGTAGCGTTTGGTGCTCCAGTATTGACGTCATTAACAGCTAGTATGTCGCGAAAGACGTTGTTAATGTGGATTATGATTATTTTCATTATTGGCAATGGTATTGCGGCAGTAGCAACAAGTTTTACTGTGCTACTTATCGCGAGGGTTGTATCTGCGTTTGCGCATGGGGTTTTTATGTCAATTGGATCTACAATTGCGGCTGCGCTTGTACCTGAGAATAAACGTGCAAGTGCAATAGCATTTATGTTTACTGGTTTAACTGTTGCGACTATTACAGGTGTACCAATTGGAACATTTATCGGTCAACAATTTGGCTGGAGAGCATCGTTTATGGTTATTGTGGCAATTGGAGTCGTTGCTTTAATCGCCAACAGTATGCTAATTCCTTCTAACTTAAAAAAGGGTACGTCTGTATCATTTCACGATCAATTTAAGTTGATTACGAACGGAAGACTATTACTTGTATTTATCATTACTGCATTAGGATACGGGGGAACATTCGTAACATTTACGTATTTATCTCCGTTATTACAAGAAGTAACAGGATTTAAAGCAAGTACCGTTACAATTATTTTGTTAGTATACGGAATTGCAATTGCGATTGGGAATATGGTCGGCGGAAAATTATCAAATTATAATCCGATTCGAGCGTTATTTTACATGTTCTTTATTCAAGCGATTGTATTATTTGTTTTAACATTTACAGCGCCATTTAAAGTTGCTGGATTCATTACAATTATTTTTATGGGACTATTTGCGTTTATGAATGTCCCAGGGCTACAAGTGTATGTCGTTATCTTGGCTGAGAGGTTTGTACCTAGCGCTGTTGATGTAGCATCAGCGATTAACATTGCAGCATTTAACGCAGGAATTGCTCTTGGTGCTTACTTGGGCGGTATTGTAACGAACTCGTTAGGATTAATTCATACGGCTTGGGTAGGCGGAATTATGGTAGTAGGTGCTGTGATTTTAACAGCGTGGAGCATGACATTAGAAAAAAGAGATCAAGTAAAATAAAAGGAGAGAAAATAAAATGAAAAACTTACAAAGTAAAACAGTATTAAATAATGGTGTAGAAATGCCTTGGTTCGGTTTAGGTGTATTTAAAGTAGAAGAAGGACCAGAACTTGTAGAAGCTGTAAAATCAGCGATTAAAGCAGGATACCGTAGCATCGATACAGCTGCAATTTACGGAAATGAAAAAGCTGTAGGTGAAGGAATCCGTGCCGGTATTGAAGCGACTGGTATTTCAAGAGAAGAATTATTTATCACTTCAAAAGTATGGAACGCAGATCAAGGATACGAAGAAACAATTGCTGCATACGAAGAGAGCTTAAAGAAATTAGAACTAGATTATTTAGACCTATATCTTGTTCACTGGCCTGTAGAAGGAAAATATAAAGATACGTGGAGAGCGCTAGAAACACTTTATAAAGAAGATCGCGTACGTGCAATTGGCGTAAGTAACTTCCAAATTCACCACTTACAAGATGTAATGAAAGATGCAGAAATTAAGCCAATGATTAACCAAGTAGAATACCACCCTCGTTTAACACAAAAAGAATTACAAGCTTTCTGTAAAGAACAAGGTATTCAAATGGAAGCATGGTCACCACTTATGCAAGGTCAATTATTAGATAACGAAACATTACAAGCAATTGCTGAGAAACACGGTAAAACAACAGCACAAGTGATTTTACGTTGGGATCTTCAAAACGGAATAATCACAATTCCAAAATCAACGAAAGAACACCGCATTATTGCAAACGCGGATGTATTTAACTTTGAATTAACAAAAGAAGACATGGAAACAATCGATGCGTTAAACGAAAATCACCGCGTTGGTCCAGATCCTGATAACTTCGATTTCTAAGATTAAAGTAAGAAAGAAAAAAGAGTGCTTTTATGCACTCTTTTTTTGTGCATAAAAATATTTTCTAATTAAATACTACTTAGTATTAAGTTTGTTATTAAGGGGCTGTAAATATGAATATAAAGCAATCGTTCAAACTTTTAGCTATGTTTTTAAGTGTCTTATTTGTATTATTCCCACTTCAAAAAGCATTCGCAGAGGTTATGGACCATACAAAGTATGAAATGGATTGGAGTTATAGTAGGTCAAAGAAGAAACCAATCCGAACAGAACTTATTAAAACGGCAGATGGAAAAATTGCATTTTGCTTAAATGTAGACTTAAAATCTCCGAGCGGTCAAGACTTACCAGAAATGGGTAAAGTAGATATTAACGTGTACCGTGTACTGTTGAATGGATATCCACAAAAGAGCCCACAAGAATTAGGGGTATCTGATTGGAGAGAGGCGCATTACGCAACGCAACTGGCAGTGTGGAATGCGTTAAAACAAATTGATGTTAATGATTTAGATTTCCGCAATAAAAATGTAGAGAAAGTAACGAAAGACATCGTTGCAAAAGCAAACGCTAGTGAAGAGTTACAAGAAATTACGATGAGTGTAACTCCTACAGAAGAACAAGAAGCAGTATTAAAAAATGATTTCTTTGAAACAGGTTTATATACAGTAGAAACAAATGCAAAAAGCGGAACGTATAAAGTGCAAGCAACAGGTGCACCAGCGGGCGTGAAGTTTGCAAATGAAAAAGGCGAAACAAAAACAGAATTTAATGTAGGAGAGAAGTTCCGCATTTTAATTCCGAAACAAACACCAGCTGGTGGATTTAGCTTTAAAGTATCAGGAAATTTAACGAAATTACAAGGGATTGCGCATAAAGGTACACCGACTATTCAAAATGCAGTAGTATTACTTGAGCGTAGTGAAGAGAAAACGAGCCCTGAGTTAGCGGTAAGTTGGAAAAAGGCTGAGGCTCCAAATAAACCAAATAAGCCATATACTCCAAATGAACCGCATAAACCGAATCAATATAAAAGGTAAATAAAAGCATTGGCCTATGCCAATGCTTTTTGTATGCGAGGATTAAAGTTATATTAAGAAAATAATAAAATAGATAAAATAGTGTTTTTACAGAGTAAATTATATTTTAAAATAATATAAATATAACAAAATCCTAACGTTACGATTAATAGATTAAATTCACAAAATTGTAATATTATTCTTGGGGGGAGGCTATTAAATACAGGTAAAAGCGTGTAAAATTCAGTTGGAAAAACTACCTATAGATGGTCATATATGAAGAAAATGTAAGGTTTTATTTTTAGATGTATAGATGACGAGACTAAAATATATCTTTTACTATTTTCCTTTTATGTAAGAAGAGAACTCATCACAAGTAGAGCGAAGTGAGGAGGGCGTAATACATAAAAAAATTTACAATATAAGAAAGCGAATACATTTAGAGAAATGCGGTAGTAATTGATATAGGTGCGAGAGGTGTTAGTCTATTCAATAAATGTTTTTATAAAAATAATAGGATTTCTTATTAAATGAATATATATAGGATGGTTTGTCTAAAAAAAGGACAGGGGACACAGATTATGTCAAAGCAGAAAAAGAGTAGGGTATTAGTAGCTGGTATTTGTATATCTACATTATTATCACCAGTAGCTTTCGAAGCATCGAAAGGATATGCGGCGCCTTTGGAAGAGAATAAGGGCGGGCAGTTGGAAGAGAGTAAAGAGAATCGTTTGGAGCAGAGAACGTTTCATTTGCCTGGAAAAGGTAGTGTTGAAGAAGAGCAAAAACGCTTAAAAGTACGTTATGTACTTTCAACAAATGAACCAACTGGAATTTATGCTGGTCCAAATGAAGAAATTAAAATTGAAATAAAAGGAACGCAATCTATTAAAGCGTTCATAGGAACGAAGTCATATGATGAAAAAGGGTTTGAAGAATTTGAGTTAAAACCTGGTGAAAATAATATTTCATCTTCAAGAGGTGGAATACTATATTTTTATAACATGAATAATGATGGCGAAGTAACAGCTTCAGTTATTCATGGAGGAAGTCATTTTCCATTATTTGTATTAGGGAAACACACAAAAAAAGATTGGGATGCAATGTTAAAAAAGTATAAAAATCCTTATGCAGTTGAATTGAAGGGTGAGAGAAGTTTAATTACTGCAAGTCCTGAAGCAGTGGCAAACTATATGGGAGAGACGGATCCAGTAGAATTAATGAGGCTACATGATAAGATTATTCGCTTTGAAAATTCTGTAGCAGGATTATCTGAAGATGGTATAGGGGTGTCAAAAGCTCCAAACCACTATATCCAATTTGTTGAAAAGAGAAAACCAGATAAAGATGATTGGATGTTTGCTACTCATTATCATACAGGGTATGTTCCAGAGACTATGGATAGGGTTTTAAATATAAAGAGATTACAAGGAGATGGCTGGGGACCGTGGCATGAAGTAGGGCATTTACATCAGCAAGCTCCTTGGTTTTGGTCAGGTGTAGGAGAAGTAACAGTAAATATATATTCATTATCGGTTCAAAGAATGTTAGGCAATAAATCAAGTCTAGAAGAAGATGGTCATTATAAAAAAGCTTTTGCTTACTTAGATAATCCTGATGCTCAAAAAAAGATGGAAGAATTCGAGAAACTAGTAATGTTTTGGCAACTTGATTTAGCTTATGGAGAGCATTTTTACCCTAATTTACATCAAATGTATCGCTTATTACCAGAATCTGAAATGCCTGCTTCAGATGAAGATAAAAAGCAAATGTTTATTTATATGGCATCGAAAGCGGCTAAACAAAACTTAGTGCCGTTTTTTGAGAAATGGGGATTAGGTCCAAATGATGAGGTTAGAGGGAAAATCGAAAATTTAAATTTACCTAAATTAGAAAAAGAAATATGGAAAGCAACAGATAGTAATATTATTCGTGAAAAACAAGTGAAACCATACGGCGGGCTTCCTTATGGTGAAGCGTCTACTGTGGTACAAGATCTCATCGTTGGTGCGAATTTTAATGAAAATCTAGCAAATAGTCTTGTTCAAAATTTAGGTGAAAATGTAAAAGTAACAGGTAGAATTATGTGGCCGTATTTAGAGGTTGGAAAAAGAGCGGTATTAGTAGAAATTGAGGATGAGAAAGGACAGAGAAATTTCATTTCTGTTCCAGTTAACAGTCTTTATGGAGATACTATGGTATTTAAAGGTTACGGTGATGAGGTAAATTCTGTTATAACGCTCCTTCATGATGAAAAGAAAATCAACGTTTCTTTCGTTGGTAATGAGTTTCATGAGCGCTTTAAAAATGAAAAGTATGTAGGGATTACCTTATATGATAAGGATGGAAATGAAAAGAAAAATATTTCTATAGAAGGGCAAGAAAATTCTAAAAAAGTTGCTTTGCAACTTGAAGGTGTTGAACTTCAATATGGCGATATTATGAAAGTATATCATGCAGAACCAAGTCGTTTCGATTGGTATCAAAGTAATAAACTTGTAGATCAAGGTGGAGCTAAGAATAAAAAAGAAAAGTTCTTTAAGATTACTCCACAAGGATATGAACTAATAGACGGTATACAGGAAGTAGAAGCAGTACCGCAAAAAGTATTAATCGGGGCAGACGCTGAAAAATTAGAAGCGAAAAACTTTGTTCAAGTAAAAGGTGGAGAAGTAATTGGATTTGTAGAAAAACCGAATACAATGAAAATCGGTGAACAAAAAGTAAAAGTAGAAACGAAAGATCGTTTCGGAAATAAGAAAGTGACGGAAGTGCCAGTAGAAGTAACTTATGGAGATAGCCTATTTGTATATGGATTAAGTTATGGTAGTGACGATATGAAATCGATTATAACGTTACATCATGATACGAAAAAAATGAGTGCGACAGATACGGATAATTTGATTCATGATTACTTTGGAGATGAGAAGTATTTTGAATTCACCTTGTACAATAAAGAGGGAAAAGAGAAGAAAAATATAGAGGTAAAAGGCTTGGAGAATACAGAAGCTTTTGCCAAGGAAGCAAATGGGTTAGCATTTGAATATGGAGATGTGGTGAAAGTATACCATGCAGAGTCTTCACGTTTACATTGGTATCAAAAAGGTTTATATGTGGGAGAAGGAAAAAATAAAGAAATAAAAGAATTATTCTTCGAAATTACTGAAAATGGATTTGAAAGATTAGAAGCTCTGCAAGAAGTAACAGCAGTACCACAAAAAGTAGTTATTGGAACTGACGTTGAAAAATTAGAAGCAAAAGATTTTGTGCAAGTCAAAGACGGAGAAGTAGTAGGATTTGTAGAAAAACCGAATACGACAAAGATTGGTGAACAAAAAGTAAAAGTAGAAACGAAAGATCGCTTTGGTAATAAGAAAGTGACGGAAGTTTCATTAGAAGTGGTTTATGGAGATAGCATTGCATATGCAGGAAATGGCGATGATATTGCTTCAATTGTAACTTTAAGGCACGAAGAGAAGAGATTCCATGCAACTGATATGGATAGCGAAATTCATGAGTATTTTAATAAAGAGCTATACATGGGGATCGCGTTATACGATGGAGAAGGAAAAGAGAAAAAACATGTAACAGCAGAGGGACAAGAAACATCAGAGAACTTTGCGAAGCAAGTGAATGGTATACAGTTCGAGTATGGAGATGTAGTGAAAGTATTCCACGCAGAACCGGATCGTTTGAAATGGTATCAAAATAATACACTTACTGGTCAAGGTGAGAAAAAAGGAACAAAAGAACTATTCTTCAAAGTGACAGAAAAAGGTTTTGAGAGAATGGACATGTTGCAAGAAGTCACAGCGAAACCTCAACAAGTAGTAATCGGAACAGATGTTGAAAAATTAGAAGCGAAAAATTTTGTTCAGGTGAAAGACGGAGAAGTAGTAGGATTTGTAGAAAAACCAACTACAGCAAAAGTTGGAAAACAAACAGTAAAAGTAGAAACGAAAGATCGCTTTGGTAATAAGCAAATAACAGAAGTGCCAGTAGAAGTGATTTACGGAGATAGCATTATGTTCTTCGGTACATGGCACGACGAAACGAATATTAAATCGATTGTTACATTAAATCATGAAGAAAAGAAATTCAGTACAACAGATTCAGAAGGTCCAATGCATACTTCATTTGCAGATGAGAAGTATATGGGAATGACTGTGTATGATAAGGATGGAAAAGAGAAGAAAGATTTATCAGTAAAAGCATCGGAGAATACGAAAGTATTTGCAGAACAATTTAATGGAATGACTTTTGAATACGGTGATGTAATAAAGGTATATCAAAGAGAGTTTGATAGATTTAAAGTGTATAAAAAGAATGAACTAATGAATGCGCAGTATGGTGTTCATGAAGTGCTCTTTAAAGTGACAGAGCAAGGTTTTGAGAGAATGGAAGCACAACAAGAAGTAACAGCTATACCGCAAAAAGTAGTAATCGCAACAAACGCTGATAAATTAGATGCAAAAAACTTTGTTCAAGTGAAAGATAGAGAAGTAATTGGATTTGTAGAAAAACCAAATACAACAAAAATCGGTAAACAAACAGTAAAAGTAGAAACGAAAGACCGTTTTGGAAATAAGAAAGTAACGGAAGTACCAGTAGAAGTAACATATGGAGATAGTCTTGTATACCAAGGGCTGGGTGATGATATTCGTTCTATTGTAACGTTAAATCATGATGATAAGAAACTACATGTAACGTCTACAAATGAACAAATTCATAGTTACTTTAACAATGAATTATATATGGGAATTACCCTATATGATCAAAATGGAACGGAGAAAAAACATGTAACAGCAGAAGGACAAGAAACTTCAAAGAATTTTGCTGAGCAAGTAAATGGTATGATGTTCGAGTATGGTGATGTAGTAAAAGTGTATCATGCAGAATCTGATCGTTTAAGTTGGTATAAAACTGGTGAGTTAATTGGAAAAGGGGATGCGAAAAAATTTAAAGAGATTTCCTTCAAGATTACTCAAAATGGCTTAGAGCAAGTACGATAATAAGAAAAAGCTCGTAAAACATTATGTTTTACGAGCTTTTTTATTATTCAGCTTCAGAAACAACTGTGAAGCGTTCGTTTACATGTTTTGGATTTTCGATTTCATCAAGTGCTGCAACTGCGAAGTCCTCGTAACTTACGTAGCTATCACCTTTTGAGTTAACAAGAAGATTGTCTTTGCCAGCTTTGTAAGAACCAGTGCGTTTTCCTAATGCGAATAGTGCAGAAGGGCTGATGAATGTCCAAGTGATATCATTTGTTTGTTGCAAGATTTCTAAGTTTTTACCTTGGTTTTGAGCTGTTGCAAGGTATTCGCCTGGGAAACCTGGTGTATCAAATACACGTGTTGTTTTTTCTTCGTCTACAAATAAGCTTCCTGCTCCGCCAACTACAAGTAATTTTGTATTTGGTGCACCTTTCACAGCTTCAATAAGTACGTTTCCTGCATCTACGTGAAGGTGTTCTTGCCCTGCTGGAGCGCCAAATGCATTTACAACTACGTCGAATGCTTGTAGGTCGTTAGATGTAAGAGAAAATACGTCTTTTTCTAAAACTTCTACGTTTTCTTCTGTAATTTTTGCAGCGTTTCTTACGATTGCAGTTACTTCATGTCCACGATCTAATGCTTCTTTTAAAATACGACTTCCTGCTTTACCAGTTGCTCCGATAATTCCGATTTTCATAATAAATCCCTCCAAAGTGTTTTGTTAAATTGTATATCTGAAAGTGAATGAATGTATTGTAATTAGGTTTGTTACAACCTGTTGTAATCATTATAGTTACAGGTAGGTGTTTTTGTCAATGGGGTAGTTTGTAGATTTATTTTTTGTTTTAGTATGCACAGTTAGAGGGAGGAGAGTCATAAAGATATTGTTACTTCGCGCTTGGCTAATATTTGGAAATTGCAAATTGTCGAAAAATGTTGATTTTTGAATGTTTTTTAAATATAATTCGTTTTATGGAGAAAAGGAGGGGTTAATTGTATGAATATTTTGGAACAATTCGTTTCATCAACGAATACGATTCTTTGGTCATATATTCTTATTGCAATGTTAATTGGTTTAGGGCTTTATTTTTCTATTAAATTGAAATTCGTACAGCTTACTCATTTAGGAGAAATGATTCGTTTAATGAGTGATGGACTAACTGGCAAGACACGTAAAAAGGGCAGTGTATCATCGTTCCAAGCATTTTGTATGAGTTCTGCAGCTCGTATTGGTATCGGGAACTTAGCTGGTGTAGCGTTAGCTATTTCTATGGGAGGACCTGGAGCTGTATTTTGGATGTGGGTTATTGCGATTATCGGTGCTTCTTCAAGTTTCGTAGAAAGTACGCTTGCGCAAATTTATAAAATAAAAGATGGCAGTGGCTTCCGTGGTGGTCCTGCTTATTATATGGAAAAAGGTTTAAATAAACGTTGGATGGGGATTTGGTTCTCTATTCTGATTACAATTAGTTACGGTTTAATTTTCAACTCAGTACAAGCAAATACAGTAACATTAGCATTTGAAAATGCATTTGGCTTAGAGCGTTATATTGTTGGTATTGTATTAGCTGCATTAGTTGCGGTTATTATTTTTGGTGGTGTAAAAAGTATTGCACGTATGTCGGAAATGATTGTTCCGCCAATGGCGCTTATTTATATTGCCGTAGCTATTTTTGTTGTCATTAAAAACTTCTATTTAATACCAGATGTGTTTACGGAAATCTTTAAAGGTGCATTTGGTTTAGATTCAGCTGTAGGTGGCGGTATCGGTGCTGCGATGAAATATGGTATTCAGCGCGGATTATTTGCGAACGAAGCAGGTATGGGTAGTGCGCCGAATGCGGCAGCAACAGCTGATGTAACGCATCCAGCGAAACAAGGTTTTATTCAAACGATTGGAGTATTAGTAGATACATTCTTAGTATGTACATCAACAGCATTTATCGTACTATGTTCTGGTGCATATAAAGCAACGAATTTAGAAGGTATTGAATTAACACAAAATGCATTAAGTTCACAAATTGGCCCATGGGCGAGCAGTTTCTTAGCGATTATTATTTTCTTATTTGCATTTAGTTCACTTCTAGGAAACTACTATTATGGTGAAACAAATATTGAATTCATTAAGCAAAGCAAAACGTGGTTAACAATTTATCGTATTGCGGTAGTTGGAATGGTATTATTCGGTTCTGTTGCGACGCTTCAAGTTGTATGGAATATGGCGGACTTATTTATGGGGCTAATGGTAATCACGAACTTAATTGCGATTACACTTCTCGGCCGATTTGCGTATGCTGCATTGGCAGACTATGTAAGGCAAAAGAAACAAGGAAAAGATCCAGTCTTCAGTGCAGATTCTATTCCTGGTTTAACGAATACAGAGTGTTGGGATAAGTCAGCGGTAACAGATAAAGAAAAAGCAGTGTAAATGAAAAGGCGAGCATCGAGGTGAATTCGATGCTCGCCTTTTTTGTTGTAGGAAATGATGAAAAGGGTGAGAGGTAATTATTAATATAATTTTTTTGTTTATTTCTCTCTCGTTATTTGTGGGGAACGTGCTGTATTAAAAGTATGACTGGTCGAAGAGGATAAGTGATTGAGTATTGGATAAATGTATGTAATGGCTATATTTTTATGTAAAAAAAACACGTATGTTAATTTTATTAACATATTCATGTTATAAAACCTTACATAAAGTTCTTGATTACTTAAAGTTTTTAGAATATAATTTTCTTATTGTTAGGAAGAGGGGGCAATGCAAATATGGATTTTTTAGCTAGGGTAATTGGGGATGTAAATAATATCCTTTGGTCATATGTCATTATTGCGATGTTAATTGGGTTAGGGCTCTATTTTTCATTTCGTGTGAAATTTGTCCAAGTTCGTTACTTCGGTGAAATGATTCGTTTGCTTGGGGATGGAGCAAGCTCGAAAACGAGAAAAGCGCAAAAAGAGAAGAGCGGCGTATCATCATTTCAAGCGTTTTGTATGAGTACAGCTTCTCGTGTAGGTACTGGTAACTTAGCTGGTGTAGCTATTGCAATCTCAGCAGGTGGTCCAGGAGCAGTATTTTGGATGTGGTTAATCGCGGTAATTGGGGGTGCTTCTGCATTTGTAGAGAGCACATTAGCGCAAATTTATAAAGTAAAAGATGGGAATGCATTCCGTGGGGGCCCAGCGTATTATATGGAAAAGGGTTTAAAGAAACGCTGGTTAGGTGTTGTGTTCTCTGTTCTAATAACAGTAAGTTTCGGATTGATTTTTAACGCTGTACAGTCTAATACTGTAGCGGCTGCCTTTGATGGGGCGTTCAAAACAGATAGTAGATTAGTAGGTCTTGTTATGGCTGGTTTACTTGCAGTTATTATTTTCGGCGGAGTAAAACGAATTGCTCGCGCGGTTGAAATGATTGTTCCAGTAATGGCAATTATTTATGTAGCAGTGGCATTATTCGTTGTTGTAACAAACATTACGGCAATTCCATATGTATTTAAAGAAATTTTCTTACATGCTTTCGGAATTAAAGAAGTAGTAGGTGGAGGATTAGGAGCTGCGATTTTATTAGGGGTAAAACGTGGATTATTCTCAAATGAAGCAGGTATGGGTAGTGCGCCGAACGCAGCAGCGACTGCAAACGTAACGCACCCAGTTAAACAAGGTTTCATTCAAACTTTAGGGGTATTTACAGATACATTATTAATTTGTAGTTGTACAGCATTTATTATTCTTTTATCAGATGTGCATAATGCAGCTGATTTAAATGGAATTCAATTAACGCAGCAGGCGTTAAGTCAACATATCGGTCCATGGGCTTCTATATTTGTAGCAGTTGCAATCTTCTTGTTTGCATTCAGTTCATTAGTAGGTAACTACTACTATGGTGAAACGAATATTGAGTTCTTAAATGGAAGTAAAGTGCTATTAAATGCATACCGCATTGCTGTACTTGGTATGGTTATGCTAGGGTCCGTGGCGACAATTCAAATCGTTTGGGATTTAGCAGATTTATTTATGGGAATTATGGCTGTTATTAACTTAGTAGCAATTGTATTCCTTTCTAAGTACGCTTTCGCAGCGTTATCAGATTATATTAAGCAAAAGAAACAAGGGAAAGATCCAGTCTTTTATGCGGAGTCTATTCCAGGTTTGAACAATACAGAGTGTTGGGATAAGCCAGAGGTAGCTGATAAAGAAAAAGCAGTATAATGAGGTGAGCATCAAGTGAAACTTGATGCTCATTTTTTGTTGGTTCAGCTATTTGTGTGAAGTGAAACTCCCGTTCATTAAAGTTTCGCTTTATAATGAAAAAGACGAACATTCATGAATGTTTCATAATAAAACGTATTTTTTTAAGAAAAATGCGGATATGAATTATGATTTATGTTAGAATGGAAAATGCCTTTGAAATAAGAGGTTTTATGATCTTTCCTATCCGATTGAAGGTTTTGGAGGAGAAATGGAAAGTTCGGATTATTTCTTGTTTCGAATGGTCAGACGTTCAACGTTAATGAAGAGTTAAATGGAGGATTTTATTAATGAAGTTTGTTATGTTCCTTGTAGGATTACTCGTTGTATTTGTACTCGGTTTTCTTATAAGTGCCGATCGAAAGAAGATTAAGTATAAACCAATCGCAATTATGCTTATTATTCAGCTAGTATTATCTTATTTCTTATTAAATACGCAAGTTGGTTATATTTTAGTAAAAGGAATTTCAGATGGATTTGGCGCACTTCTTGGATATGCGGAAGCTGGAATCGTTTTCGTATTTGGTGGTCTTGTTAATAAAGGAGAGGTTTCATTCTTCTTAACAGCGCTATTACCAATCGTATTCTTTGCGGTTTTAATCGGAATTCTGCAACACTTTAAAATTTTACCAATATTTATTCGTGCTATTGGTACGTTGTTAAGTAAAGTAAATGGTCTAGGAAAACTAGAATCATATAACGCAGTAGCAGCTGCCATTGTTGGACAAGCAGAAGTATTTATTACAGTAAAAGATCAATTAAGTAAAATCCCAAAACATCGTTTATATACATTATGTGCATCTTCTATGTCGACAGTATCGATGTCAATTGTTGGTTCTTATATGAAAATGATTGAACCAAAATATGTAGTAACAGCACTTGTATTAAATTTATTTAGTGGTTTCATTATCATTCATATTATTAACCCGTACGATATTACAGAAGAAGAAGATACACTGAAATTAGAAAATAAGAAGAAACAATCATTCTTTGAAATGCTAAGCGAATATATTATGCTTGGTTTCACAATCGCGATCACAGTAGCGGCAATGTTACTTGGTTTCGTAGCATTAATTACAGCAATCAATAGCTTGTTTGATTCAATGTTCGGTATTACATTCCAAGCTATTTTAGGATATATTTTCTCACCATTAGCATTCGTAATGGGCATCCCGCAAGCAGAAATGGTAACAGCGGGACAAATTATGGCAACAAAATTAGTATCAAACGAGTTTGTTGCGATGCTTGATCTTGGAAAAGTAGCTGGTGATTTATCGGCTCGTACAGTTGGTATTCTTTCTGTATTCCTTGTATCATTTGCGAACTTCTCATCTATCGGAATTATCGCAGGTGCAACGAAAGGTATCGATGAAAATCAATCAAATGTTGTATCATCATTCGGCCTACGCCTTGTGTACGGTGCGACATTAGTAAGTATTTTATCAGCGATTATCGTTGGTGTTATGTTATAAAGTGAAACTTTAATTAGTGGGGGGAGCTTTATCCCCCGCTGATTATCAGCCCTCACCAATCGGGCTTTTATGGGCAGTTAATCACCCATCTAACTTCTTTGTTTTCGCTGAATGTTGAGATGGGGGTCTTACTGCCCGTTAAAGCGGGGTAAAAAAAGGATGGCTCTAGCTCATAGCTAGGGCTATTTTTTTATGGTAAATTTGCATGAAAAAACCAATTAATTAGGAATATATTAACATATAAAAATCTTTTAAAATTTATATTGCATTTCACCTAGATAACGCTTACAATTTGATTTGTAGGTGGTATCAATTTCAGACTTTCAAGTATGGTAGGAGAGAAGAAGCTACCTTTTATAAATTGCAATTTATGTAAACGCTTACTGATTTTAGATGACAGTTGAATAGCTTTTAGGGGTTTTAAATTTTTTTAACAACAATGGTCAGACGTCATTCGTTATACGTTATACGGCCAATAACTCGTGGGAGAAGTGGGGGATTCACATATGAAAATAGTAATGTTTCTAGTCGGTTTACTTGTAGTGTTTGTACTAGGTTTCCTTATCAGTTCAGATCGTAAGAAAATTAAATATAAACCAATTGCACTTATGCTTGTCATTCAATTGGTACTTGCGTATTTCTTACTAAATACAAAGGTCGGATTTGTATTAGTAAAAGGGATCGCAGATGGATTTGGTTCTATTTTAAAATTTGCGGAAGCTGGGGTTAACTTCGTATTTGGTGGTCTAGCAAACGATGGACAAGCACCATTCTTCTTAACAGTATTATTACCGATTATTTTCTTAGCAGTATTAATCGGGATCCTGCAACATATTAAAGTTTTACCGATTATCATTCGTGCAGTCGGTTTCCTATTAAGTAAAGTTAACGGTTTAGGAAAACTAGAATCATATAATGCGGTAGCGGCTGCAATCGTTGGTCAAGGGGAAGTATTCATTACAGTAAAAGATCAACTAAGCAAATTACCGAAAAATCGTTTATACACACTTTGTGCATCTTCAATGTCTACAGTATCGATGTCAATCGTCGGTTCTTATATGAAAATGATTGATCCAAAATATGTAGTAACAGCACTTGTATTAAACTTATTCAGTGGATTCATTATCGTTCATATCATTAATCCATATGAAGTAAAAGAAGAAGACGATATTTTAGAATTACAAGAAGACAAGAAACAAACATTCTTTGAAATGTTAGGCGAATATATTATGCTTGGTTTCTCTATCGCTGTAACAGTAGCGGCGATGTTAATCGGTTTCGTAGCATTAATTACAGCAATTAACGGTGTATTCGATTCAATTTTCGGAATCACATTCCAAAGCATTTTAGGATACATTTTCTCACCATTAGCATTCGTAATGGGTATTCCAACATCAGAGATGCTACAAGCAGGACAAATTATGGCAACAAAATTAGTGACGAACGAATTCGTTGCAATGCTTGACCTTGGAAAAGTAGCTGGCGATTTATCAGCTCGTACAGTAGGTATTTTATCTATCTTCCTTGTATCATTTGCGAACTTCTCATCTATCGGAATTATCGCAGGTGCAACGAAGAGTATCGATGGCAAACAAGCAAACGTTGTATCATCATTCGGTTTAAAACTTGTATACGGTGCAACGTTAGTAAGTATATTATCAGCGATTATCGTTGGGGTTATGCTTTAATAAATTAAGAAAAGCAATGAGCGTAAGCTCATTGCTTTTTTGTTTAACTTGCTTTATCCAAATCTCTTTTAAAACGTGGTTTCTCTAAATAAGTTCCCAGTCTCCACACATATTCCACTGGACCCATCCGGTATTTCTGGAGCCAATAGGTGCTAACGAATAATTGAATCGTATAAATTCCGATGGTTAAAAGAATACCGAAGAAATAACCGATTTTACCGTATAGGCCAAATCCATATGCGTAAAAAATAGTTGTTGCAATAATAGATTGTGCTAAGTAATTACTAACGGACATTTTTCCCATGTTCGCCATGTATGTTAGTAGACGAGATGCTTTTTTGTAATGGAATAATAAAATAATCGTACTTCCGTAAAAGAAGGTCATAGTTACTGGTGTAAGGCCATCTTGTAACATAATTAAAATCGGATGCTTTACGAACATAGCTAAGATTTTAATTGTAAAAGAGAAGAGACCGGTGGCAAACCATATTTTTTTGACAGCAGGTATATGTTTATTGACCTCAAATAGCCAGCCTTTTTTCCCTACATACATTCCGAGTAGGAACAGTGGAGACATAAAAATTATTGCGAAAACTGATATGAAAAATAATCCGAATGCACCGTCAATTCCCATGTAATCAAAAGGATTTTCAGTCAATCTAAAGTTGACGTGATCCATATAGCCTCCGGTTTGATGGACTTTATGTTCTTTTTCAGTATAAGGTGCGAAATCATTTATATTTGTAGATGGATCAGTTTGATAGGACATAAGTGTAATAAGTGCGAGTAGAATAATCGCCCAAATGAGCAAAGTTTTCGGTTTTCGATTGATGAACATCATTAAGAAAATCCCGATAACTCCGTATGCAAATAAAATATCTCCCTCCCAAACAAAAGTGCCGTGAATGTAGCCAAGTAGTAAAAGAATGATAATACGTCTTATGTATGTAGGGAAGAATTTTTTTCCTTTTGCGATAATACTTTTTTGTAACAAAATAATGCTAAGCCCAAATAGAAAAGAAAATAGGGATATAAAATTGTGTGTGCCGAAAAATTGAATAAACCAATTAGCGCCTTTATCAAGATTGCCGAATAGATAAGTGGGTTTTTCACTGGTGAAGAACCCAAATTGAATTAATGTCATATTGACTAGTAAAATGCCAAACAAAGCGAAACCACGAATTGCATCGACAGCTTCTACACGTTGATTCATTTTTTCTCTCCTCGTATATTGTTTTTATATTGAAAATAATACCATTTTATAGCTGGCGCTATGTCAAATATGAGGAAATTTAAGGTGATTTTAAGATAGAGAGCAAATAAAAAATCACCTTAATACATGTATTAAGGTGATTGAAATATTACTCAGCTGGAGGTGTAAATGTACGTTTCTCTAATTCAGCATCTAGCATAAATAGTGCGTTTGAATCACTTGTAATACGTTTTAGTTTTTGGATGATGCTATCAAATGAAGCTTCTTCTTCTACTTGCTCATCGACGAACCATTTTAAAAATGTAATTGTTGCGTGTTCACGCTCATCCCAAGCGATATCAGATAAGTTATAAATACGCTTCGTTACTTCACGCTCGTGCTCAAGTGCCACTTCAAAAGCGTTCAATACAGATTCATATTCGTTATTTGGATTATCAAATCCAGTAATAATAGCACGCTCACCACGGTCATTAATATAGTTGTAAAGCTTCATCGCGTGGAAACGTTCTTCTTCAGCTTGTACAAGGAAAAAGTTAGCGAATCCATCATAGCTCTCGGCTGTACAGTAAGCAGCCATTGCCATATAAGCATGGGCAGAGTAAAATTCAAAGTTCATTTGTTCATTTAATGCGTCGTGTAATTTTTTTGATAACATAAAATCCCCCTTAATATTGTGACAAGAATATTATACCATAATTGATAATGTTCTCATTTAGATACTTCGAACCTTTTTGAAAGCTTTGTGACGTGTGCGTCCATAATGTCTTGTAAGTCTAAATCATATTTTTGCGAAAGAATAATAAGGTTAGATAGTACATCGCCAAGTTCTTCTTTTAGTTCTTGTTTTAGCTCTTCTTCTGTTTTCGCATCTTCATCAGGGCGATCGCGGCCGATTTCAATAGCACGAACGACTCGTGAAACTTCCCCAACTTCCTCGGTTAAGAAATTTAAGCGAATAAAGGCATTATACTGTGACCAGCTTCGTTTTTCGTAAAATTCCTCAACCCATCTTTGAAATGCAACGATATCCATTTCTTCCTCACCTCCTCAATATGTTGTACAATGTTCATTGTAACATAACAATATACAGTATCGGGGTGTAGGGATGAGAAAGATTTGTGTGTTTGCAGGTTCTAATTTAGGGGAGAGACCAGAATTCAAAGAGCAGGCAATTCAGTTAGGTAAAATGTTTGTTGAGAACGACTATGAGCTCGTATACGGTGGTTCATGTGTCGGATTAATGGGAGAAGTAGCAAACGAAGTTCTTCGTTTAGGTGGACGTGTAACAGGGGTTATGCCGCGCGGTCTATTTCGAGGAGAAATTGTACATACAGGATTAACAGAATTAATTGAAGTAGAGACAATGCATGAACGTAAAGCGAAAATGGCAGAGCTTGCGGATGCTTTTATTGCGCTTCCAGGCGGATACGGAACGTTTGAAGAACTATTTGAAGTTGTATGTTGGTCACAAATTGGTATACATAATAAGCCAGTTGGTTTATTAAACATAAAAGGTTTTTACGGACCAATTTTGCAAATGGTTGAACGTTCAGCTGAAGAAGGATTTATGAATCCATCAAATAAAGAATTGATCGTTTCAGCTGAGACGGCAGATAAACTAATTCATGCAATCCAAAATTATGAGCGTCCTGTTTTGGGAACGAAGTGGAAGCAACTATCATAGCAAATACGGAAACACATGTCGTTTTAATTTAAGATGGCATG
Organism: Bacillus cereus group sp. BfR-BA-01382; assembly: GCF_022663475.1. Classification (NCBI taxonomy): domain Bacteria; kingdom Bacillati; phylum Bacillota; class Bacilli; order Caryophanales; family Bacillaceae; genus Bacillus; species Bacillus cereus group sp. BfR-BA-01382. The sequence goes on along the minus strand of NZ_JAKUFQ010000022.1, from coordinate 30,382 downwards.
TGTTTTTAATTTGGTTAAATATGTTAATGTTTAGATGTAATGTTTTGGGGGAAAGGAGAAATAGATGGAGGAGTTCGTATATTTACGTCCGGTTTTTAAAAGTATTTTAGCAGCATCTATTCTTGTTATGCTAATTGTTTTGAGACAGAAGAAAGAGTTGATTAATGAATTTTCGCTTTGGTTTATCTCGGTATTGTGTATCGGTGTTTCCGCGATAACGTTGTTTATGTCCGGATTTATCGTTGATGAGTATAATCTAGGTGGAGATCCACAATCGTTTTGTATGTTTATTGCGATTGGTTGTATTAGTGGTCTGAATTTCATTATTTATTACAGAAGGCAATAAAAGAGGCATTCCATATTACTTTGGAATGCCTTTATCATTTTGATTGCTTTGTTTTTTATACAGGTACCAGCCACCCCAGCCGCCACCAATTGCTACGACAACGAGGAAAGCATAGTCCTTAACCTCGACACGTATATTGAAAATATTAGCTATAAGTAAGAGAATCCCAACTGTTATTAACGCAAAAAACGCTCTAATTAAGTAGTCTTTCAACTGAACCACTCCCGTCATTTAAGTAGTAAATGATGAATTTGGAAAAGCCTTTTGGATCTATGATACTAAAGGGTGTTTCCTATATTTTAACATAAAAAGGATTGTAATATAGTGATAAAAGTGGGGGCGAGTTGTGTGTTAATACTGTCGTGATTTGTCGGTAAATTGATATCCCTTGTCGAATCGTTGATATATTGAGGGTAATGATCGATATAATGAAAAAATCGTTGATATATTAAGGGGAATGATCGATATATTTGAAAAATCGTTGATATAATTTCGTGTACCGTTAAGTGCAACCATTACAGAAAAAAGCGACTCTGAGCGAGCCGCTTCTGCTTTTAATGATATCCAGCTCCAGCGGCTAGAACAGTCGGTTGTTTCACTCCTTCATTCGAGGCAAAAAGCGCCTCGTAATCAGGAGTTCCAACACCCTCCTGTTCTGAACGAGCCGCTTCCGCTTTAAAGTCTATTATTGATTCAAGAACGCGCGTAGCATCCAAGCGTGTTTTTCTAGTTCTGTGTAGATGCCTAGTAGTAGGTCAGATGTCATTTCGTCGTCAGAGTCTTGAGCGATTTCCATGCCTTTTTTCAGTTCGACTAGCATCATTTCGTAGTCTTTCATAATTGCTTCGACCATCCCTTCTGCAGTTTCTCCGTATGCTGCTTCTTGAATAGAAGATAGTTCTAAGTATTCTTTCATTGTTGCTACTGGTTTGCCGCCAATTGCTAAAATGCGTTCTGCAATTTCATCGATGTGAGTAGCTGATTCTGTGTAAAGTTCTTCGAATTTCTCGTGTAATGTGAAGAATTGAGGCCCTTTTACGTACCAATGGAAGTTGTGAAGTTTTGTGAATAAAACGCTCCAGTCTGCTACTTGTTTGTTTAATACCTCGATTACTTGTTTGTTCATTATGATCAATCTCCTTTTGAGTTGTTATGTTATATCAATTACTAATTTATAATTATTATAATCTAGTAATTGATATAAAACAACCCTTTTGCTGAAATTAATTTGAACAAATTATGAACTGTTGTAAATAAAAATCCCTATTACGGTGAGGTAATAGGGATTTTGTTTGATATATAGCTCTTGTTCTAAATGAGCCGCTTGTGCTTTTAATGATATCCAGCTCCGGTGACTAGACCAGTCGGTCATTTCGCGCCTTCCTGTGAGGCAAAGAACGCCTCTTCGTCAGGAGCTCCAATGCCCTCCTGTTCTGAGCAAGTCACCTCCGCTTTTAATTAATATCCAGCTCCAGCGGCTAGAATCTCCGGTCATTTCGCTCTCTCGCTCGAAGCAAAAAGCGCTTCAAGGTCGAGAGCTTGAAGTGTCCTGCGATTCTGAACGAGCCGAATCCGCTTTTAATCATTACACAGCCTTCTGTTTTTCTTCTACATCCTGTCCATCCCAGCACTCTGTATTCTGTAAACCAGGGATAGAGCTTGCAACGAAAACTGGATCTTTTCCTTGTTTCTTTTGCTTCAAATAGTCTACTAATGCAGCGTAAGCAAATTTGCTAAGGAATGAGATGGCAATTAAGTTTGTGAATACCATTAGTCCCATGAATAAATCAGCTAAACTCCAAACTGTTTTAAGAGCAGCGATTGATCCGAAGAATACCATTCCGACAACTGCAACACGATAAATCATTAACCATGTTTTGCTTTCTTTAATGAATGCAATATTTGTTTCACCATAATAGTAGTTTCCTAGTAGAGAACTGAAAGCGAATAGGAAAATAATAATCGCTAAGAAAGTGCTTGCCCACGGTCCGATTTGTGAACTTAAAGCGTTTTGTGTTAATTCGATACCTTCTAAATTTGATCCTTTGTAAAGTCCAGAACATAATACGATAAATGCTGTTGATGTACATACTAAGAATGTATCTACGAAAACACCTAATGCTTGAACAAGTCCTTGTTTTACAGGGTGAGATACATCTGATGTTGCTGCTGCGTTAGGAGAGCTACCCATACCTGCTTCTGTCGCGAATAAACCGCGCTGAATTCCGAACTTGATTGCTGCTCCAATACCACCAGCGATGGCTTGGTCTAAACCGAATGCACCGTTAAAGATTTCCATGAAAATGCTTGGTAACATATTGAAGTTGTTAATAACGACAAAAATAGCCACGCCGATATAAACGATTGCCATTGGCGGAACAATCATTTCTGTAATACGTGAAATGCTCTTAATACCACCAAAAATAATGACTGCAACTAATAAGGCTAATAGAGCTCCTACGATTGTTCGCTCTAGTCCAAAAGCATTTTCAAACGCTATTGTTACTGTATTCGCTTGTACTGAATTGAAAATTAATCCGTACGCAACTGTAATAAGAAGTGAGAACCAAACACCCATCCAGCGTTTGTTTAATCCTTTTTCCATGTAATATGCCGGCCCACCACGGAACCTGCTACCATCTTTTACTTTATAAATTTGAGCGAGCGTACATTCTACGAAACTAGTAGCTGCTCCGATAATTGCGATAAACCACATCCAAAATATTGCGCCAGGTCCACCCATTGAAATTGCTAGTGCTACACCGGCTAAGTTCCCGATACCGATACGTGCTGCTGCACTTAAGCAAAATGCTTGGAATGGAGAGATGCTATCTTTCTTTTTTTCTTTTCGATTAAACCCTTTACTAATTAAGCTGACCATCTCACTGAAATGAGTAATTTGGACAAATTTTAATTTAAAAGAGAAGTAAAGACCGAAGCCGATTAGCATTGCAATAAGAATATATGACCATAAAATATTATTCGTTACCTCAAGGAATCTGCTAAAGATATCAACCATATAATACACTTCCTTTTTTTCGTAATAAGAAAATTATATGCAAAAAATATACGAGAATCAATTTTTCTAAAAAATTATGTTACTTAAATCAATTTTGTGTTATGATTATGTTACATCGTAATATTTTTAGAATTATTTACATTTTAAAAAACTAAATTTAAAGCGAGAAAGTGGGGATAATTTGAAAGAAGATTCTTTATTGAAAGTAAGCCTTGAGAGTTTGAAAATGAGAAGTAATATGTTTTTTATCATTACATCTTTAAGTATCTTTTTAGGGGCAACTTATTATTACAATAAAAGATTTCCAAATCACAAATATCCTGAGTGGTTAGAATTTCTAAAGTTGATTGGATGAATAAAAGACAGAAAAACAGAAAATTAAAATAAATAAGTTATGGAGGAGCTAAAAATGAATATTAGAGAAAGTGAACTTCCGGGTATTGGTTATAAGTTTCAAATCGTTACGAAAGGTAACGAAAAGATGGTAATTGTCATTCATGATGATGGGCGTAGAGAAATGTATCATTTTGATTCAGACCATGAAGAAAGCATCTCAAGTATTTCACTACGTGACTCAGAGGCAAGGCAAATCGCAGCAATATTAGGTGGAATGGTATATAAGCCTAGGGCGTTAGAAAATGTTGAGATGGTTTTTGAAGGTTTAGCGATTGAGTGGTTCAAAGTGGAGAATACAGCTCCAGCAATCGGAAAAACAATTGGCGATCTTGAAATAAGAAAAACATATAGCGTAACGATAATCGCAGTTATGAAGAAGAACATGAAGAAGCTATTTAATCCAGGGCCAGAAACAGTAATTGAAGAAGGAGATATGCTTGTAGTTTCAGGTGAGAGAGAAGAAATTAAAAAAATCATTAATGAATTACTTTCAAATAGGGGGGACTGACTAGATGGATACGTTAATTTTTGAAGTTGGTACAGCTTTAGTTTTAGTGGCAATTGCAGCGGTAATTGCTGGAAAATTTAAATTCTCAGTAATTCCTTTTCTAATTGTTCTCGGAATGTTAGTAGGACCGCATGCACCGACAATAGGTGTTATCGATCTCAAATTTATTGAAAGTGCAAGTGTAATTTCCTTCCTTGGACGGATTGGGGTTCTATTCCTTCTATTCTATCTAGGATTAGAATTTTCAATGAAAAAACTAATTAAATCTGGACGCTCTATTGCGATTGGCGGAACGATTTATATTTTAATTAACTTTTCACTTGGTTTGTTATACGGATTTATAATGGGATTCCCATTACTAGAAATCTTAATTATTGCGGGTATTATTACGATTTCTTCTAGCGCTATCGTTGCTAAAGTGTTAGTGGACTTAAGAAGAACTGGTAATAATGAAACCGAATTAATTTTAGGAATTATTATGTTTGAAGATATATTCCTTGCTGTATATTTATCAGTTGTTTCTGGTTTAGTACTAGGGGATCACGCTTCCTTCTTAGGCGCCCTTACTTCAATTGGAATTGCTTTAGGATATATGCTTCTATTCTTTATAGTAGCTAGAAAGGCTACGCCGTTATTAAATAAATTGCTCAATATTAGCTCAGATGAAATTTTTATTATTGTAGTATTTGCTTCGTTATTCTTCATTGCTGGTTTTTCAGAAACAATTCACGTTGCAGAAGCGATTGGGGCACTTCTTCTAGGATTAGTTTTCTCTGAGACAGAGCATAGTGATCGAATTGAACATCTTGTTGTTCCATTTAGAGACTTTTTCGGAGCTATTTTCTTCTTCAGCTTCGGGTTAAGTATTGATCCGTTCTCATTAGGAGGAGCGATATGGTTAACGTTAGGTGCTGTCCTTCTTACAATAATCGGCAACTTTGTAGCAGGAATGATTGCAGGAAGACAAGCAGGGTTATCTCATAAAGCATCAACAAATATCGGATTAACAATCGTTTCACGAGGAGAGTTCTCCATCATTATGGCTAATATCGGTATCGCCGGTGGTTTAATGTCAGTACTGAAACCCTTCTCAGCACTATACGTGCTTATACTATCCATTTTAGGCCCACTTCTGACAAAGGAGTCGAAGAATGTATATAAATTCTTAAATAAAATCTTTAAGTGGGATACGAAGACTAACTAAATTTTAAAAAATAAAGTACAAGATATTTCCTGCTTGTACTTTTATTTTTGTAATGAAAACAGTAAAGAGAGGTAAATGATGTTAGGAGAGTTGATTCATTCGGTTTTAGTTTTTTTAGAAGGACTTGGTTATTGGGGAATTATGCTTGGATTAATGCTAGAGGTTATTCCAAGTGAAATCGTATTGTCTTATGCAGGTTATTTAGTATCAACAGGAAGCATTACATTTTGGGGCGCTGTCGCGTTTGGTACAATTGGTGGTGTAATTGCACAACTATTCATTTATTGGATCGGTCGATACGGAGGAAGACCTGTTCTTGAGCGATATGGAAAATATATTTTAATTCAGAAGAAACATATTGATTATGCTGAAGATTGGTTTAATCGTTACGGAACTGGCGTTATTTTTACCGCACGTTTTATTCCGGTTGTGCGTCATGCTATTTCGATACCGGCGGGTATTGCGAAAATGTCACATGCTAAGTTTATTACGCTAACTACATTAGCTGTTATTCCGTGGTCAATTGTGTTTGTATATTTAGGGTTTAAATTAGGAACAGAGTGGGAAAGCATTAATAAAGTTGCGGGGCCATATGTGAAATACTTTGCACTTGCTGCTATTGTTTGTGCAATTGGTTATTTTGTATTAAAAAAAGTGATGAAAAAAAAGTGATTACGGAAAAGGAATCTATGTCGACATAGGTTCTTTTTTTATTGGCATTTTTTCAAGGATGAAAGAATACGTTTAATATTTACCATATTGTGGCATACATATAGAAAAAGGGTGCTTGGAAAGGGGAATAAAGAGAAATGGAACTCCAGTTTCAAAATGTATATCAACAGGTAGAGAATTGGTATGTGTTGGATTCGGAGCTTCATTGGGATGTCAAAAAGCTGAGAGAGGATTTGTTCTCTCTTATTGAAGCATGTAAAACGCCCGTTATTTTTTGTGATACGTGTGATGCAAACGATGTGCTTCTATCATTAGGGGAAGAGGAAGAAGAATTCCTATTCCCAGTAGGTGGTTTTTATCATAAAGAAAGACAATTAATTTTTGTTTGTATGTGGGAAGAGTATGAGCAGGTGCTCAAAACACTACTGCATGAGTTTCGTCATGCGATGCAGCATAAGAGAGAAGTATTGTATGTTGGAAGTGAAGTGTACGAAGATAGATGGATTGAAAAAGATGCGAGGAAGTTCGCGGAGAGGAAATTGGATGAATATAAGAATAGAAAGTTAATGTAAAGCATAGTGGAGAAATAGCGCTGTGCTTTCTTTATACTTATTAAAAATAAGTATTTGACTTTTATAAAGTTTAGTTCTAAACTAATGATATGAAACGAGCGAGGTGATGAAATGAAAACAGAAGATAGACTCGGATTACTATTATGGTTTCGTTTATCACGCTTTTATAATAAGAGTATTCGTGAGACGAATCAGCATTTGAAAGAATGGAATGTATCTGCCGCTCAGTTTGATGTACTAGCTCAAGTTGGAGGGCATAATCGTCTAACGCAGCAAGAGCTTGGAAATAAGCTATTTGTTACGAAGGGAAATATCACGCAGCTTTTAAATAAAATGGAGCAGCTAGAGTGGATTCGTCGTGAACAAGAAGGTACTACAAAATATATTTCGTTAACAGAAAAGGGAAAAGTTTTATATGAAGAAATCGTCCCGCCTCAAGAAACATTCCAAGCGGAGCAGTTTCAAAAATTAAATGTAGAAGAACAACATCAATTATTACAATTACTAAAAAAATTACAGTGAGAAAAAATTTTAAAATAAATCTCGAATTCGATATAGTATGAGGTGAAGGATATGTTTAGAAAAGTTGATCATAAAAATATGGGCAGAGCAAATCATGGTTGGTTAAATACACATTTTCATTTTTCTTTTGCCAATTACTATAATCCAAATAACATGAACTTCGGAGCGTTACGTGTTATTAATGATGATCTAGTAGCGGCACAAACTGGTTTTGATATGCATCCGCATCGTGATATGGAAATCATTTCGTACGTTGTAGATGGTGCTTTAACACATGAGGATAGCATGGGGAACCGCGGAACAATTGAGCGAGGACATGTTCAATATATGAGTGCTGGCACAGGTGTATTTCATAGCGAGCATAATTTAGGAAATGAAACACTACGTTTATTACAAATTTGGATTTTACCAGATCGTGCGGATCATAAACCAAACTATGGTGAGTTTAAATTTGATTGGAGCGAGCGTGAAAACGAATGGTTCCATATGGTATCTCCAGTAGAAGGAGAGGCACCAATTCAAATTCACCAAGATGCAAATTTATATTCTTTATCGTTAGATGCCGGAAAAGAAATTCATTTTCCTGTGCGAGAAGGCCGTCAATTGTATCTTGTTCAAATTGAAGGAAGCAGTGTAATAAATGGTGAAACGTTTGTTATGCGTGATGCAGCAGAATCTGTAGAAGAAGATACTCACATTCAAGCGAAAGAGCAATCACACTATTTAGCAATTGAATTGAAAAAACAATAAAAGGCTTGTAGAAAAGAGGACATCTGATAGGATGTCCTCTTTTTTGATTGGAATTATCTGAAAAATGTTTCTCAAATTTTCGGTAGAGGTATCGGCTGTAAAAATCAGAATTTTATAAAAGTGTCAAAAATCTTTATGGGAATGGGGAATGTTATAGTGAAAAAGCAAGTCATTTCATCAGCATTAGCGTTAACTGTTATCGCCGGGGGATTTGGAGCGTTTGGGGCAACGACAACGAAAGCGGAAGAACAAAAAATTCAATATCATCAAGAATTTAAAACACCTGCATACATAGGTGAAGAATGGAAAGCACCGGAAGGACTAGATAAAAAAGAGACGGTCTTTCAATACTTAGAGAGTAAGAAAGATATGTTTAAATTAGCAGGAAATATTGAAAAGCATTTTAATATCGTTGGAGAAGAAAAAGACGCTGAATCTGACACGACACATGTGAAGCTAGTTGAGAAACATAATAACATTCCTGTGTACGGTTCTGATCAAACTGTTACACTTGATAAAGAGAATAATGTAAAAGCATTCTTCGGACAAGTTATTCCGAATTTAGATGATAAAAATATCCCTGCATCTGCAAGCATTAGTGCGGAACAAGCAGAAACAATTGCAAAGGCAGATATTGAGAAAGAAATTGGTAAAGTAAAGAATTATGATGGTGTGAAAAAAGATTTATTTGTATATGAAAAGGACGGTAATTACTACCTTGCATACTTAGTTAAGGCATCGATTTCAAAACCAGCTCCAGGGTATTGGCATTATTTTGTTGATGCAACAAATGGAAATGTTATTGAGAAATATAATGCTGTAGATCACGTTACAGGGTTTGGCTACGGAGTATTAGGTGCTAGACAATCATTTGAAATTGCCCAAGATGAAAAAACGGGAGTATTCAACTTATTTGACGGTAAACGAGGACAAGGTATTCACACATTTGATGCAGAAAATATGGATGAAAACTTGTTTAATTTATTCTCACAATGGCTTGGATATACAGGCGAAGAAGTTGAAAGTAAATCTAAGTTCTTCGAAGATAAAGCTGCAGTTGATGCGCATGTAAATGCAGGAAAAGTATATGATTACTACAAAAAAACATTTAATCGTAACTCTTTCGATGATAAAGGTGCGAAGCTTATTTCAACTGTTCACGTAGGGGAGAGCTGGAATAACGCAGCTTGGAACGGTGTGCAAATGATGTATGGTGATGGCGATGGAAAAACATTCATTCCATTATCTGCTGGACTTGATGTTATCGGTCACGAATTAACGCATGCTGTAACTGAACATACAGCAAACCTTGTTTATAAAAATGAGTCAGGGGCGTTAAATGAATCGTTATCCGATATTATGGGTGTTATGGTTGAGAAGAAGAGCTGGGATTTAGGTGCTGACATTTATACACCTGGTAAACCAGGCGATGCACTTCGTTCACTAAAAGATCCAGCGTCTATTCCAAACCCATTAAAACCAGGTGAAGGTTACCCAGATCACTATAGTAAACGTTATACTGGAACAGCTGATAATGGTGGCGTTCATATTAACAGTAGTATTAATAATAAAGCTGCTTATTTAGTATCTGAAGGCGGAGATCATTACGACGTGAAAGTAGCTGGAGTGGGCCGTGAAGCGACAGAAAAAATTTACTACCGCGCTCTTACGAAATATTTAACTGCAAACTCTGACTTCAAAATGATGCGTCAAGCTGCTCTTCAATCAGCCGAAGATTTATACGGTAAAGATTCTAAAGCTGTACAAGCTGTAACGAAAGCTTATGATGCAGTAGGCGTAAAATAATAGGAAAAAAACCTGACTAGAATGTCAGGTTTTTTTCTTTATCCCGCTATTTGCAGGGCAGTAAGACCCCCACCTCAAAATTCATCGGAAGCAAAGAAGTTAGGTGGGGGCCCTGCTGCCCGTAAAAGCCTGATTGGTGAGGGCTGATAATCAGTGGGGAATGAACAAAACCCCCACGGAATAAAGTTTCACTTTATTCCGCTAGTCGCGAATACCTAATGCGATTTTCGCCATACGTGACATACGTTCTTTCGACCACGGTGGATTCCAAACGACATTTACTTCTATTTCATTAACTTCAGGTACGTTTGTTGATAATACTTTTTTAACGTCTGATACGATTTGCCCAGCCATTGGACAACCGATAGAAGTCATAGTCATCGTAATGACAGCATTATTATTTTCATCTGCTGTAACATCATACACTAATCCAAGATTAACGATATCAACACCTAGTTCAGGGTCAATAACAGCTTCTAAATTATCCAATAATTTATTTTCAAATGCTTCTTGTGACATAAGCAGCCCCTCCTATATTTTAATGATATCGATTCTCATTATAACGGAAATGAGCATAATGTGCAGGAAATGAGCTCAAAAAAAATATCCCTCTTTGAAAGAGGGATATTTTTTGAAAATCTATTCTGTTTTAAAATGAGATACGAGTTGATCTAACTCTTCAACTGTTTGTTTCATTTTTCCAGCAGTTACTGTCATTTCATTCATAACGATAACTTTCTGTTCAGCAGATTGTGCCGTTGCGGCGGTTTCGCTGGATACTTCAGTCGAGATAGAAGCGATGTTATTAAGTGAAGCATTCATTTCTTCAGCACTTGCAGCCATCTCTTCAGCAGTTGCTGATATGTCTTGCATTTGAGTAGATACTTTATTTACTTGTTCTACAATTGTTGTGAAAGAAGTACCAGCTTCACGAATAACATGAATGCCTTCAAATGCTTCAGAACGGCCTTGAGACATCATAGAGCTAGCAGTTTCTGTATCATTTTGAATTTGATGTAGTAATTGATTAATGTCTGTTGCAGCTGTTTTAGATTGTTCAGCAAGCTTTCGAACTTCGTCAGCTACGACAGCAAATCCTTTTCCTTGCTCGCCAGCACGAGCTGCCTCAATAGAAGCATTTAAAGCAAGTAAGTTTGTTTGCTCAGCGATATTAGAAATAGATTGTACAGCGGTATCGATATATTTCGTATGAGTGATTAGACGTTCAACCACTTCTGACGTAGCATTTACAGCTTCGTGTATCGTTGTCATTTGTGAAACGGATTTTTGGATAACGGTACTTCCATCGCTAGCATGTTCAGATGTGGCAACAGCAAGTTCCGCTACAGATGAAGCAGATTCAGCAATACGTTGAACACTTACTGCCATATCGTCCATTGCAGTTGAACTTTCTTCAATACTAGAAGCTTGTGATTGAATACTTGCGTTTAAGTTAGACATTGAGCTTTGGACTCTTACTGTCGCCTCACGTGATGTATTCGTTTTTTCTAGCATGTTTTCAGAAGCGGTTTGTACTTCCACTGATGTTTTTTGAACACGATTAATAATATGTTGTAGGTTTTCTAACATTTTATTAAATGATGCTGCGATAGCACCGATTTCATCGTTGCTATTTACTTGTAGACGTGCCGTTAAGTCACCTTCTTGAGAAGCTAACTCTTTTAGTTTCGTGTCAATTTGTTGAATTGGTTTCACAAGTTTACCAGAGAACCACCATGCAAGAATAATTGCAGCGACAATACAAATAACAAGTGATAAGAAAATAACATATTCGATTAAGAGTGCAGATTGGTCAATTTTTTCAATAGATTGTTCACGTAATGTAGCTTGTTCATTACTGTAATTGGTGAAGTCACCAATTACTTTATAGACAGTTCCGTTTTCTGAAGAAGCTACTTGTAAAGCTTCTTCCCATTTTTGTTCTTTTGCAAGAGTGAATACTTTTTCTTCAACGAACTTTCTCCAAGTAGACCCTAATTCCATTGTGCTTTTTACGGACGAAGAAAGATTTGGATTAGAAAGAAGTTTATCTTTTGAATCCTCAAGACGTTTACTCATCTCATTAAACTTGTCTAATTCGACTTGATCATGTTGTAGTAAATAACCTCTTAAAGCAGAGAGCTGTACTTGATAAGCATCTCCACGTTCTTTCAATTCTGTTGCCAGTGGAGAAATTTCTTTTTGTAATGTTTCAGCTTTACGAGATTGGTCAATAGCAAAAAATAAAATAAATGCTAAGGCGATACCGAATAAAGCGCAAATCGTTCCCATCATGAACATAAGTTTTTTTCTGATACTTACAAAATTCATATGATAAAAAGCCTCCTTTGTGAAATCTTAGTATTAGAATTAATAAATGTAAAAAATTGAAAGAAAGCTTTACTCCAGTTGGAATAAAGCTTTCTTATTTCCTTTAGGAATTATAGCAGACGGAATGAGAGATAGAAAGAGATATTTTAAAGTGAAAAAAGAGAGACTGTAAAACTTTCTTTCTTATACCTTTGAGCTTGTGTCATTTTCACTTTAAGCGTTTGTTTTGAAATGAGAAACGAGAATTTCAAGTTCTTGTACGATGGTTTTCATTTCAGATGATTTGTTAGCCACGATACTCATTTTGTTTACTTGATCACCAGCCGAATGTGCTGTTTGTGATGTTTCTGCAGCAACTTCGTTTGAAATAGAAGCGATATTATTTAAAGCTGCGTTCATTTCTTCAGAGCTTGCAGCCATCTCTTCAGCAGTTGCAGACATTTCTTGCATTTGCGTAGAGACTTTGTTAATGTGGTTAACAATTTCTGAGAATGAAGATCCAGCGGTACGAATAACCGTAATTCCTTCAGAAGCCTCTGCTTGACCTTGTGTCATCATGTCATTTGCTATTTTTGTATCGGCTTGAATTTGATGCAGTAAATGGTTAATGTCAGTTGCGGCTAGTTGAGATTGTTCAGCAAGTTTTCTAACTTCATCAGCAACAACAGCGAATCCTTTGCCGTGTTCACCAGCACGAGCTGCTTCAATAGAAGCATTTAAAGCGAGTAAATTTGTTTGCTCGGCGATATTAGAAATAGATTGAAGTGCAGTATCGATATGATTTGTATGTGTAATGAGTCGCTCAACTACTTGTGATGTAGCGTTAACAGCTTCGTTAATTGTATGCATTTGTGTAATAGATTTCTCAATGACTTTATTCCCATCATCTGCTTTTTCTGAGGTTGTGACAGCTAAACTAGTAACAGAAGAGGCGGCCTCAGCAATACGCTGAACACTCGTTGCCATGTCATCCATTGAGGTTGAACTTTCTTCAATGCTAGAAACTTGTGAACGAATATTGTGTTCAAGAGCATTCATAGTTTCTTGTGTCCTTGCGGTATTTTCCATAGAAGCGGTTGTTTCGATAAATACATTTTCGGAAGCTTCTTTTACACTTGTTGATGTTTGTTGAACTTGTTTTATTATATGCTGTAAGTTAGTGAGCATTTGATTAAAGGAATTTGCAATGTCACCAATTTCATCTTTACTCGTTACGTGTAATCTAGCCGTTAAATCTCCATCTTGAGAAGCTAATTCTTTCAACTTCTCATCAATTTGTCGAATTGGTTTAACGAGTTTACCAGAGAACCACCATGCTAATAAAATAGACGTTAATGTACATGTAATGAGTGAGAAGAAAATAATATATTGAATAAGTGATGAAGAAGACTCGACGTCAGCAATTAATGCGTCACGTTTCTCATTTTCTTCATTTGTATATTTATTAAAACGACCTAACAGATCATTTACATAATCTGTTTGTGCTAAAGCAATTTTAGATGCTTCGTCCCATTTTCCTTCATGCGCAAGAGGTAGTACCTCATTATCTATGACGCTACGCCATTTTCCTCCCATTAAAATGGCTTCTTTCATTCCTTCTGGGAGCTTCTTGTCACTTGTTACTTTCTCTCTAGTATCAGCTAATTTTTTCCCTTCTCGGTTGAACTTATCTAATCCTTTTTGATCATGTGATAGCAAATATTCTTGTAAACCAGCAACTTGTGCCTGGAACCAATCGCCACGTTCTTTTAAAATCGTCGCTCTTTTCGATACATCATTTTTTAACGTTTCGATTTCACTTGCTTGATTCATGGCGAATGAAAGAATAACAATAAGAGCAATGCTAAATAAAGAAGAAATGCTTAAGAGTGTGAACAGTAGTTTTTTTCGAATACTAACATATTTCATCGTTACCCCTACCCTCATTTAAACTGTTTATTATGATTTATAGATATTTGAAGCGGAATTAATAAAAACATTATTATGAAGTTATTAATCTGTTCAATGAAAATTATAGCAGATAATGGAAGGAGTCAGATTGGTATTAGAAAAAGTTCTTAAAATGTATACATTTGTATATCATAAAATCCATAAATAAATATTAGAAATGCTATTGAAATTTGAAATAACATCATGTATACTTCTAATTAGTTGATAACGATTATCAGTATCAACTAAAACATTACTCTTCGTTATGTTGGTCATACCCCTTTTTGACGACGTAAGTCAGAGACGAAATGTTGAAATATCTTGTGTCCTATTCTACAGAATTATGGTAATCTCCAACCTCAACTTATATGCGCGAGCATGCAAAAAGGATCCTATCCGTGAAGGGATCCTTTTTTGCATGATCGCGCAATTATTGTATATAGACCGGGTATTTGTTCTTCAATTCCTTCTGGGGCAGTAGAAGGGAAGACCCACTTTTGATGAGGTCCCTGTTCTTCAATTAGTTTTTCAATCTTAAAATGTTCTTCGGCGAGTGTTGTAATAATTTCTCCTAATGTCCAGCGACGGATGGTTGTTTTCGGTAACGATTCTTTCTGCGCTTCTGTAAGAAGAATGCTATAAGCAACATCATCTTCAATCAATTCTTCATCGAAATAATTTCCACTTGCTCGAAACGATGGGTGGTCTACTCCTAATAGCTTTGTGTATATTGGATGGTAATCGCGAAGGATAAGTATTCCACCTGGCTTTAGTAGTTGAGAAATTTTTTTGAAAAGTGGTTTTAAATCTAGAAAGTAATGAAGTACACCAAGCTCCAGTAATACGATATCAAATGATTTGGAGAGATTTACATCTAGTACATCAGAAACGATGTAATGAATAGAGACGTCTGCGGCGGCAGCAAGTTCATTTGCATATTTTGCATTACTTGCTGAAATATCAACAACTGTTACGTCAGAGCCTAAAAGGGCGAGAGCAACGGCCTTATTCCCTTTTGATCCTAGTAAATTAATAATATGTTTTCCTTTCGGAGATTGTATGTAAGGTAAATAGTGATCTACC
The DNA here is from genome assembly GCF_022663475.1 of Bacillus cereus group sp. BfR-BA-01382. Lineage (NCBI taxonomy): Bacteria > Bacillati > Bacillota > Bacilli > Caryophanales > Bacillaceae > Bacillus > Bacillus cereus group sp. BfR-BA-01382. The sequence goes on along the minus strand of NZ_JAKUFQ010000022.1, from coordinate 15,244 downwards.
TCGCGCATAGGGTCTTCCATGATTTTTTTCGCATAATCCTCCGGTGCCCCATGGCGATTCGTCCAAGCTTCATAAGCAGCTGTATTCCAGCTTTTTTCATTAATAGTGCTTAGTTGTTTTTGGTTCAATGTTATCACTCCTTTTGTGAACGTATAGTTATTCGGCAGGGGGATGGGATTTCCTTTTCTTTCTGAATAAAAGTTTGATTTTTCTGTGATTAAGTCGTACAATACTTTTTATACGTAAAAGCGTTGAAAAGGAAAAGTAGGATGAACACATTCTTTCCAGAGAGCTTCGGTAGCTGAGAAGAAGCAAGAATATTCATTTGAACAATGGCCTTTGAGCTTCGTCCTGAACTTATCAAATGATAATAGTAGGCGGCGACGAGAGTTGGTACTCGTTATCAAAACCACAGTATAAGAGCATATAGCTCCGTACTTGTTAAGGCTAATTATGTGAGTAATTGGCGAAATAAGGTGGTACCGCGACTGTTTATACAGCCCCGCCCTTATCTTTTTTAAGATAAGGGCGGGGCTTTTTTATATTTAAAAGGAGGAATGTAAGATGAGTATTTTTATTGGAGGCGCTTGGCCGTATGCAAATGGCTCGTTACATCTTGGTCATATTGCGAGTTTGTTACCTGGAGATATTTTAGCACGTTATTACCGGGCAAAAGGTGAGAATGTGTTGTATGTTTCGGGCAGTGATTGTAATGGAACACCGATTGCAATTAGAGCAAAACAAGAAGGTGTGACAGCAAAAGAAATTGCTAATAAGTACCATGAAGAATTCCAGCGATGTTTTCGTGATCTCGGTTTTACGTATGATTGCTATACACGTACCGATAGCGAGCATCATCATGAAACTGTTCAAAAAGTTTTTTTACGTTTATTGGAAGAAGGCTATATTTATAAAAAAACAGTGGAACAAGCGTACTGTAAAACGTGTACGCAGTTTTTACCGGATCGTTATGTAGAAGGAATATGTCCACATTGCCATGAAGCAGCAAGAGGCGATCAATGCGATGCGTGTTCAGCTATTTTAGATCCACTCGATTTGTTAGAAAAGACATGCAAGTTATGTGGTAGTACACCATCTGTAGAGGAAACAGAGCATTTTTATTTTGCATTGCATACATTTCAGCAGCAAATTAAAAAAGTTGTAGAAATCGCAAAAGAAAAAGGAACATGGCGTGATAATGCAATTCAATTAACGGAAAGATATGTAAAGGAAGGCTTACAAGATAGGGCTGTATCAAGAGATTTACCAATCGGGGTACCAATTCCAGTGAAAGGGTATGAAGATAAGAAAATTTACGTATGGATAGAAGCAGTGGCAGGATATTATTCAGCGAGTAAATATTGGGCTGAAGAAACAGGAAAAGATGATCATGAGTTTTGGAATAGCGATGCGCAAACATATTATGTACACGGCAAGGATAATATTCCATTTCACTCCATCATTTGGCCAGCGGTTTTACTTGGAATAGGAGAGGAAGCAATCCCGCGTCATATCGTTTCGAATGAGTATTTAACAGTTGAAAAAAGAAAGTTATCTACGAGTAAAAACTGGGCAGTATGGGTGCCTGACATATTAGAACGTTACAATCCAGATTCTATTCGTTACTTTTTAACAGTAAATGCACCAGAAAATCGTGATACTGATTTTTCATGGCGTGAATTCATTTACAGTCATAATAGTGAACTGTTAGGTGCATACGGGAACTTCGTGAACCGGACATTAAAGTTTATTGAAAAATATTATGATGGCATTGTGCCGCAGGGAACTATCAATGTAGAACTGAAGGATAAAGTAGAAGGATTATATAAAAATGTAGGAGAGGCGATTGAGCAAACTACATTTAAGGTGGCGCTAGAAACAATATTCGATGCCGTACGTTTTGCAAATAAATACTTTGATGAGAGGCAGCCTTGGAAAGAAAGAGAAGATAATCCAGTTTCATGTGAAGAAACGATTTATAATTGTATTTATCTTATTGCTAATTTTGCAAATCTCCTTGAACCATTTTTACCATTTTCAAGTGAAAGAGTTCGAAGCACATTGTCGATTGTGAACCGAAATTGGGAACCGCAAAATACGTTGCCGAATAGAATTGATAGCGTGCAGCCATTATTTGAGCGAATCGATGTAAAACAAATTGAGCATGAGATAGAGAAGCTGTATGTAGCGGCAAAATGAGATAGAGAAAAAGACCTTTCAAGTAAATGAAAGGTCTTTTGTTATGCAGTATGATTCTCTTTCTTATCTTTCAAAAAGAAAAGTACAGCAAGGATTACAAGAATAATAGCTGCAATATCATACGTTATTTTAAATGTAGTATTAAAGTTTAAGTACTCTACGAAAGGAGTTTTCACTGCTCCTGCATATATACAAACGGGAATGAGAAGTAAATCGTAAAATTTCTTTTCTTTCATATATCTTATTAGGAAGAAGATACACATAATAGCAAAAAATACGATGCTTAAAATAGTCATTTATACCTCCCGATAAATTTACTTATTTTAATTGTAGTTATATTTTTATCCCGCATTAACGGGCAGTAAGACTCCACCTCAAAATTCAGCGAAAGCGAAGAAGTTAGGTGGGGATCAACTGCCCGTAAAAGCCCGATTGGTGAGGGCTGATAATCAGTGGGGGATGAACAAAACCCCCACTAATTAAAGTTTTACTTTATATAAATTCTGTATTTTTTTCAAGCGCTATGCACGCGATTATGTTTCCTTTCTTTCCTAGCCGTAAGCAGCTGGGGAGTGAAAATTCCAAGCAATATAAAAATAATTCCAATCCACTGCATGAAGGTTACGACTTCATGTACAAGTGTAATAGAAGCGATAATAGCAGTTGGTAATTCAGCTGCACCTAATATCGTGCTAAGTCCTGTTCCAACTTTTGGTACACCGATTGAAAAACAAATGACAGGTACAACAACGCCGAATAATCCGAGGAAGAAAGCATATTTCCATAGACCAGCTTGCAGGGCACCATCTGTTAAAAAGGTCGGCGGGAAGAATAGGCATACGATAAGAGTTGCACTTGTTGTCATAAGAAAGCTTTTCGTATAAGGGGGAACATCTGTAGCAACGCGTCCGCTTGCAAAAACATAGAATGAAAAAGAGACAGCAGCTAATAGTCCAAAGATAATCCCTTTCGTAGAAAAACTTTGTCCGAGGCCTTCAAATATACCACCTGCAAACAATGTACCAGCAAATAAAATAAGGATAGATATGATCTTATCGCGGCTTGGAAATATTCGATTTGCAATTGCTTCGATAATGACACCAATCCAAGTGAACTGAAAGAGTAGGACGACAGCGATAGATGCGGGTAGCTCTTCTACAGAAATAGCGTAGAAAATTCCAGTCATACTCATTGTTGTTCCGACGGTTAGTAATGAAAAGAATTGTTTTTTTGTTACTTTATGACGTGAAAAGAAAAGAACGAGTAGAAATAGTCCAATCCATCCGAAGACATATTGTCCCCCTAATAGTTGATGTGCTGAAAATCCACTTAGGAATCCGAGTTTGAAAATAGTTGAAAGTATGCCGTAGCTGCAAGCACCGAATAAAACGAGCAATGAATATTTAAACTTATCCATAAAAAATCCTCCTTTTAAGTAATAAAAAACGCCCGCTATCCAAATAAGGATAACGGGCGAACGAAACAGAGTAAGACACTCTACAAAATTCCGCCACTCACACATAAAGTATGAGTTTGGGGTATGTAATTATAGTGAATGCTACATTGCTTTTGGGAATACAATGGAGCATTTTACACCTTGAGCTGTGTTTTGTATTCCGTAAGGAAATTGATGTTTATCTAATATTTGTTTCACGATATATAATCCAAGACCGCTACCTTGTACTAAACCGTGTTTATCAGGGTTTGCACGATAGAAAGGCTCAAATAAATGAGCAAGTTTATCTTCATCAATTTGTGAACCTGTATTTAATACTTCTAATGCGTAACCGTTTGGTTTTTCATAAAGCTTTATATATACGTGCTGGTGGTCAATTGTATAATGAATTGCATTTGAAATAATGTTAAAAATAGCAGTTTGAATAAATTTAGGATCAGCTAAAATTTGTACGTCGTGTTTAATATTAGATTGTACATTTAATTGTTTTACAGATACAAAGTAATCTACTTTCTTCATAACATCCTCAATAATATTAGATAAAGAAATGACTTCTAAATTCGGTTTAAATTGAGGGTTTTGTATTTTGGATAATTCCGACATTTTTTCCGTTAATATGTTAATATCTTGCATCATTTCATAGGAACGTTTTAAATATTTATCTCTATCTTTATAAGCTCCAATTCCGTGAATCATGCCATCTAGTTGTCCCATAACGGCTGCGATTGGTGTTTTTAATTCATGGGATACCATAGACATAAATTCTTTACGAGATTGCTCTAATTGTTGTTCCTTTTTGAGCTCATTTCTTAAATCTTGATTGCTTGCATGTAAATTCTTCACAATATTTGGTACTTGTGAAGCGGCTACTTGCAAATTAAAATCTGTTTGATCTGTATTTTTGTTAAGTAGTTTTTTATCTGAGAAATCAAGATTCATAATATCTTTTAAAGCATCGCTCATATATTGAAAAGGTTTGGCAATTAGTTTTGTATAAATTAAAGATCCGAGTAGTGATAATGCAAGCATTGTCGCGCCAATATGTGGAGCTAATTGCTGCAACGCATCTGCTAACTTTGGATTATCATTTATATCATTTATTTTACTTGCTGCATTTTGTGTATGTAAGGCATCATTATTAGCGACTTTCTTTTCTGCTTCTGTAAGCGGATTAGAAGTGCTATTTTTCCCCGAAAGGTTTTGTGTATGTTCTTTTGCTTTTGCAGTTTGGCTAGGCTGCAAAAGGTGATTGATAGCTGTAGAAAGAGATTTATAATCTATAATAGAAGATTGGAAATTGGAAATGATTCCCTCTGACACAGCTTTATTTTGATTCGTTTTACTTTGATTGTTTTGCTTATCTAAATCCGCCTGTTCTGTAGTCGGCGTTCCATTTTCTTTCGCAAAATGTTCTTTATCGTAGTTTGAAGCTAGAAAGTAAATAATTTGATAAAGACAAAGTGATAAAAGAATACAAAATAATAAGGTTTTGATGAAAATATTTTTGGTGATGTTGTCTTTGCTACGATTCGATTTTGTAGCCAATGCCTTTCACCGTTTTAATATAAGTAATTCCTAATTTTTTTCTTAAGTTTTTAATATGTGTATCTATAACTCTTACATCACCATAATGTTCATAGCCCCATACCTTATTCAACAAATCACTTCTTGATAATACTTTTCCTCGATTTTGCAGTAAAGTATAAATAATTTCAAATTCTTTTGTTGTCAATTCAATTTGATTACCATGAACATAAGCTGCATATGCTGTAGAGTTTAACATCAATTCATGGAATTGTAGTATAGTTGCAGCTTCTGCTTCCTTCGTTGCTGCCCTTCTTAATACAGCCTCTACACGCTTAATAAATACAGTGTAATGGAACGGTTTCGTAATATAGTCATCAATACCTAACTCAAATCCTTTAATTTCACTTTCTTCATTATGTAAGCCTGTTAACATAATGATTGGTACATCAGATTGTCCTCGCATAATTTTACAAATACTATAGCCATCTATATCTGGTAACATTACATCGAGGAGGACAAGATCGTATGAATTTTTTTGGAAAAGAAGAATACCTTCTGTTCCAGCACCAACTACATCAACAGTAAAGTTTTGTGCCATTAGAAATTCACGAATTAGTTCTTGTATATCTGGGTTGTCTTCAATCACCAGTATATGCGTCATAGTAACACCTCCTAAATAACGCTTTTTACTGCAATATTCGAATTCATCATTTTTCGAGTGACTCAGATTGTTTATACATATAATAAGCCCCCGCTATAAAATAATCATGAAGGTAGCAAGGGGAATAGTTTAGTGTTACTGAATAGTTCAGAATTACAGTAGTTCTATTATAGTATGTATTATAAAATTTATAAAACATTATAACTGTATAATTTTAATATCTACGTTTATCAATGTTTAAATATCAGCTAATCAAATCTATTCCTATTATATATGTAAATACAGTTGTTTTGCTACTGTAAATGAATAAATAAAATAAGCCAAGACATAAAATTCTTGGCTACACATAAATCTTGTTTTTAGGCTATTTTACAGTGACAGTAGCTTGCTGCTGAACGCGCTCAAATAACCAGTGTATATCATTGTTATACATACGAATACAACCAAGTGTTGTTGCTTTGCCGATTGCTTGATTATTGTTAGTTCCGTGAATTGCATAAGTTGTTCCGTAAGTTCCTGCCATATTTAATCCGAGCCAACGGTCACCAAGTGGATTACGTGGATCGCCGCCTTTAATTTTGCCTGTATAATAAGGGCGGTTTTTAATTTTATTTACGATTTGAAAAGTTCCTTTAGGTGTAGGTGTTGCTGCTTTTCCAGTAGCGACAGTAAAACTTTTTATAAATTTTCCATCCTGATAATAATCCATTTTATTTAACTGAGTGTTTACGATTAATTGATCTTTCGTTGTAGCGGCCTCTGCGCTAGCGAATGGAAGAGTTAAAAATCCTAATGATAATAGTGCGCTTAATAATAATTTTTTCATTGTTATTCTCCTTTTACTATCGTAATAGTCTTACATACAATGAAGTTGTAATCCTCGTAAAGCTTTATTTACATTTTCATCTAATGTTTCAAAGAATGCAGTGATTTTGCTGTTGTGTTTGTTGTTTTTATCAATAAGTAATCTTTCATTTAATAAAAGCTCACCACGTAGTCCAAAACTTTGAACTTGAATATTTAGCTCATCTTCATTTTCAGAAATGATTGGTAAGAAATAATGAAAAGCTTTTGTTGGAATGATGTAGCTTTTGCCAATCATGCTTTCTTGATTTGAATTAATCCATTTTTTCGTGACAATTTTAATATTCTTTTTTGAAACGATAAAAGATAGTGTTGTAGATTTTGTTAAACTTACGTCAAATTCACTTGTTTCACACATGTGTAAATTAAAAACGGTTTCATTTTGATGAGATTCAACATTTGTATTAATAAAATCGTGCATTTTATATGCTTCCATTTCGTATTCACCCTTTTTTCAATTTCGAAAACGACTTATATTTATTCAAATTAATGCTTAGTCATATATTGGTTAAATTTTTCAACAAATTCCGATATAATCTTACAATACGTATATGAAGCTAATATGAAGTTAGGATGAGTTTGTGGTGGTTTTTTATTGAGAACAAAATTAGAGGGGTTTTTAAGTGTTAAAAAATGGATAAAATTTGCATGATATTAATGCGTCTTTTTGTTATTTCGACTTAAAAAATGATTTTTACTAATTAATAAAGAACGGAAATCATTAGTGTGACCCTTACAAAAATGTAATAAAAATGTAAGCTATTGTGATAGTTATTTCGACAATTTTTTTATACAATAATAGTAAGAAGTTGTACGTGATTGAAAGGAGAGATGACATGGAATGGATTCATGAATTATTTCAGCAATACGGGTACTATGTTGTACTTGTCGGCTTGCTGTTAGAATATATTGCACTTCCGTTTCCGGGAGAGCCCACATTAGCATATGCGGGATTTTTAGCGCAGAAGGGTGATTTAAGTTTACCGATTTTAATCATTCTATCCTTTATTGGGACAAGTGTAGGAATGACGATTCAATACTTTTTAGGAAATAAATTAGGTATGCCTTTCATTCAAAAGTATGGAAAATACGTATTTTTAACACAAAGAAAAATTGATTTAACGAGAATGTGGTTTGATAAGTATGGGTACTTCCTGATTTTTATTGGTTTCTTTATTCCTGGTGTACGTCATTTCACAGGATACTTTGCAGGAATTATTAATTTACCATTCCGTCGTTTTGCCATTACAATTTATTCAGGCGCTCTATTTTGGGTATCATTCTTCTTAATCGGTGGTTACTGGTTAGGTGGAAACTTACATGACATCTTTGGAGTGCTAGAAGATCATATCGGTAAAATCATTGTTGGAGTTATCGTTATCGTAGCAATTACGTTAGGTGTTCGTTTCCGCAAACAGTTAAAACGAGTATTACTACAAAACGCAAGCTAATATGAAATCCATTCTATGTCAGAATTTAGGAAGGCAGTGCAAAAGCACTGCCTTTTTTATTTTATTGTTAAGACTATGTTTAATGCACATTTTACATTCTTTATAGGAATTTGATACAGGATAAGAAATAAGTATCTTGTCAATTATTATAGTCGTAATGACAATTATAATTGACAAAAATAAGGATATTATTTACAATTTTAATTAAATAAATGAAAAAGAGGGAAGACATGAAGCTTCAAAATCGAGTGAGGGAATTGCGAGCAAAGCATCGTTTATCACAAGGGGATTTAGGGAAAGCGATTGGATCATCACGGCAAACGATTAGTTTAATTGAGCGCGGGGATTATGCACCATCTATTGTATTGTCGTTAAAAATCGCACAAATTTTCAATGTATCGGTGGAGGAAATATTCACGTTAGTGGAGGGGGAAGAGGATGATGAAGAGTAAACGAAAAAAACAATTTGATTCTGTGGGGAAAATAGCATTAAGTATGATGGGTGGCTTTTTAACGTCTTATATAGCTTTAAATTTACTCTCGGATGAACCGAGAAAATTATCATCCAATACATTTATAGGCATATGTACTATTTTTGGAATCTTAATGATGTACTACACTTGGAAGAATACGCGTATGTTAGCGGAGGCACGCGATGAAGAAGAGAGCGTACAAGGCAGAAAATTAGGCATTATAAGTATATATTTACGTGTAGGTGATATAGTGACGCAGGCATGGTTTGTATATGCAGTTATTACATGTAGACGTGCACTGTTGCAGGATACTAATGTTTCATTTGCGGTGTGGAATTTAGTAGCTTCTATTGTTTGTTTAACTACTGTAGTGATTATCGGGCTCATAACAAAAAATCGTTATAATAAGCTATACCCTGAACAAGGTGTAACGTATATGGAATCTATGAAAATGTGGACGAAAAACGCAGATGAAGGATTAAAGCACATTGTGCATGAGGCTGGATATAAAGCGTATGAATTTACGAATACAATATTGGCATATGTATGGTGGGCTGCCGTTATATATACAGCTGCTAGTGATATCGATTTTGTATTAATTGGCTTAATCTCATTTATTTGGATATTGCATCTCGGGAAGTTCATGTACGAAATGCAGAGAAAAATGATTTATTAAGGGGAGAAAAAGGTGGATATTTTAAGAAGGCCAGCTGGCTCAATGACAGTGGCGCTAATTCTGTCCATTTTATACGGAGTAATCCGAACTGGGAAATTAGAAGTAATTTTGAACCTATGGGCAATAGTTGGAATTTCATTGTTAGTGTTAGCCATTCATGAGCTAGGACATGTAGTATTTGGTGTAATAGGTGGTTTGAATTTTAAATTTATGACAGTAGGGCCGATTACTTTCCAAAAAGAGAAGGGGAAAGTACGCATTCGAGAAAATAAATTATGGGCGTACTTTGGAGGTGTTGCAACATTAGTACCACCTTCTATAGAGACACCGAATCTTTCGAAAAAGTGGGCGTGGCTCACTTTAGGTGGACCGATTACGAGTTTACTATTTGGTATTACTTCCGGTTACATATACATGGTGAGTTATTATCAATATCTTTTATATTTTTCCTTTTTCCATTTTGCAATCTTTGCGGTTACAATTGTGCCGATAAAAGGAATGCTTATGAGTGATGGGATGCAATTTCTTATTTTAATTAAAGATGATGAAAGAGCTAGAAATCACTTATATGAGATTCAAATATCGAGTGAGTTATTTAGTTATAAAAGACCGAAAGATTGGGATGAAAGATTAGTAGAACTTAGTGAGGAGAAAATAAAAGAGAATAAAGGGATAAGGGAGATAATGAGTAGACTTATGCTCGTCTTTTTTGCTCGTGCAGATCAAGAGGGAATGGAAAGAGCGATACCGTATATAGAACGAATTGTTCAATTACCTGTAACGAAAGAAAATAAGTTTTTCGTTAGTAGTTTTCATAGTTGGTACCTTTTATATAAAGCCCTTTATCAGATGGATAGTCTTTCTTTGCAAGAAGCAAAGGAACATGCAAAGGCTATTACAAAAATGGACCTAAGTGGATATTACCGTACACAAGGGATTATTAAATATGTAGAGGGCAATATGGAAGCGTCCCGTACTTATATGAAGAAAGCCGATCAAGAATTAAAGAGCGCCGAGAAGAGTGAGATGGGATATTTACAATTAGAAAGAGAATGGTTTAAGCAGCTGAAAGAGAGGGTATCTTACGATGGGTGAGGTATCCTCTTTTTTATATGTCATCTTATGCCGTTCCATAAACAGCCTAGGGCGAGTAAAATGAGATAAGAAGAGCAAAGCTTGGAGGAAGTAAATATGGAAATTTTATCAATTATTTTGATAGTCTTGCTCATTTATGTTGTTTTTAAAGTAGCATATGTAGCATTAAAGATACTCGCGATCCTATTGATTATCTTTTTAATCGTAGAGTTCGGCAGTAAGTTGCTTGGGGGATAGGGTATGTTGTACGTTTTGGATGTCTAAGGTTGTCGTTAAATCGATATCTTGTGCCGAATCGTTGATATAATGAAAAAATCGTTGATATAAGTGGAGAAACGATCGATATATTTGAAAAATCGTTGATATATTTAAGTGAATACGAAGTGGGGTATATGGAAAAGAAGTTGCCGTTGGGTAGCTTCTTTTTATTGTAGTGCCGGTGTATGCAAACCAACATAAAAAAGCTGGAAGAATTCCTTCCAGCTTAAGAGTTACTTTCAATTTGGCGACCGCTATCTTCTTCATTGTCTTGTAATAGGTTGAATACGTCTGCTAAGCAGAATGCAATGAACCAAGTCCATAGACCGTGGAAGAAAGCTGAGCTTAATTGAAGTGGTAATGTATAGTTTGTCATTGAGTAGGAAATACATCCACCAACGATTCCAATCATTGTTAATAACATTGTTTTCTGAGCATTTTCTTCTGGATTGAAGAGGAAGTAAATGTATCCGCCTAAAATTGAAGCGCTTACAAGTGTTTCGATTCCATTAAAAATGATATTCTCTCCAAGCTGTGTGTTTGTCCAGAAACAAATCGTACCGCCGATAATAGCAAACAGGACAGCTATTGTATATCGTATATATTGATTCATATGTTCATCTCCCTATGTAATAAGATGATTTGGAAGTCAAAAAGGTAGGTATAGTATATTGAAGTGAGTTTTAATTGTACGTATCTTTTTATAAAAAGATCATTGAAGAGTAACTAAGATGATCGGTTGTTTAAACCGTTACGTGTATGGTGTCTGAAATATACCCGACTGCTCGTTTCTTTTTGCTTGTAAAATAAGAGAAACTTCCAAGTCTATATACTCTTTTTTTGTGAGTCTGCTTTCATTATAACACATTTAGGGACATAATAATAGAATTATCTGATTTTGTAATAAGTGTAAAAAATAAAAAGCGTAAGGAAATACCATTAACAATGCAGTTTAGTGGAAGAAGGATTTTAATTTATTATGATGAAATATGTAATCAAGGTGAGATCTAAGAAGGAGGCTTAAATACAATAAAAAATGTTTTGTAGCATGAATGTAAGGGAGGGGAGCTAACTTGGAAATCACAACAGAAAGATTAATAATTAGACCTTTTAAGAGTACTGATTTACAGGATGTATTTGCTATTTATAATAATGATGATACATGTAAGTTCCTATTACATAATAAGTGGACTCATGAAGACATGCTGAAAAGATTTAATAAGAAGCTAGCAAACAATGCACTTACTGAAGAATCAATATTAAGTTTGGCAGTTATATACAAGACTAAAGTAGTTGGTGACTTATCCGTATGGTACACAAATATGAAGGATACTGTTGAGATTGGTTATAGTTTTTCAAATGAAGTAGTTGGAAGAGGTTTGGCAACAGAAGCAGTAAGTAGTTTGGTGTTTAAATTATTTAATGAATGTAATGTACATCGTATACAAGCTAATCTTGATGCACGTAATACAGCTTCAAAAAAATTGTGTGAACGAATAGGTATGAGAAAGGAAGCCCATTTCATACAAGATTTTTGGAATAAAAATGAATGGACAGATAGTTTTGTATATGGAATGTTATCCTCCGATTTGTAGTAATAAACTTCGTGATTTTATTATGCTAAAGGGTGCGTTAGTTGAATAACAAAGGGCATAACATAGTATATATGACTAATATGTTATGCCCTTTAATGTATTAACCTTTTTTATATACGTTTGAAACGGCCGACAATTTCAACTGTTTCAGTAATGTTCATAAATGCTTTGTTATCCACTTGACGGATAATACGTTTCATTTCGCCTAACTCATAGCGAGTCACGACAGTGTAAATCATTTTTTTCTTATGGTTTGTATAGCCGCCGACAGCGTCTACCATTGTCACCCCGCGTATGCCGTGATGTAGTAGTGCGCTTTTTATTTCCTCGCCTTTTTCTGTAATAGTCATTATCGTTAATTTAATATGTTTCGTATGCACAGCATCGATAACTTTGCTGACTACAAATCGACTAATTAACGTATAAAGTGTAATATCCCATCCGAAAATAAAACCTGCTGCGACAAGTAAGATTAAGTTGAATACAAATATGATTGCTCCAATTGAAACATCTCGATATTTTGCTACAATCAATCCAACAACATCAAAACCACCTGTTGAAGAAGCAAATCGGAATATAATTCCTGAAGCTGCTCCGCAGATAACACCACCGAATACAGAAGAAAGTAAAATATCGTCTGAAACTTGGTGTACCGGGATAATATTCATCGCTAAAGATGACACAGCTACAAAGTACGCTGTTAAAAAGGTTGTCTTCTTGCCTAAGTAAAAGTGACTTAAAATAAGAAGAGGAATGTTTAGTAAAAAGATAAGTGCACCGATATTGTAGTGCATTAAATAACCGATAATCATCCCTACACCAGCGAATCCACCGCTAATCATATTATGCGGGATAAAAAACATATTCATAGAAATTGCATACAAAATAGAAGCTATAAAAATAACAACCAACTGTATCATAAATTCTAAATGAAATGTTTTAGCTGCTGGGAAGGATAAAAAGGCGGTGTCGGGAACGTAATCGGCGTCTCCTAGTTGACCCATAGTATGTTTCATCTCCATATTCATTTTTGATTACAAGAAGAGAATAAAGGTTTTTTCAAAAACTGGCAATAGTTTTATTATAATGCAAAAATTTTATAAATTTCTAATAAATCAAGCCTATTCATTGATGTGCGTGAATATACTAAAGAAAGCGAATACAACGTTTCTTAATTATTGTTTTCTTGAGAAAATATGCAAAATACTTTTTTTGAAAATAAAAGGAAATAGAGAATGTTTGCCTAATGTGCTAAAATGACCTTATTAAGGATGTGAAGCGATGGAATTTTTATTGCAGGATGCAATTTTATATATATCGTTTGTAACGACGGCACTTTGTTTATTAGAAGTTTTCTTCCTTGCTAATGTTTCTCGCTTTGTGCGTCAACAAGCATCAAGCGGTAGACAAAGAGCTTTTGCGTTAGTTGATACATGTGAAGATAGTGCGGGAAATGTACCGCTATTTTCTATTTTTTATAAATATGGAATGATTCGTTCTGTACGTAGACAAGAATCAAGTGAAGAGAATGATGAGGTCGGTCCGTATACACCAATGTTTCGCTAAATAATTACGAAACATTGGAGGAATGAACATGTTAAAATCATACCGAGCTGTGCTCGTTAGTTTATCATTATTACTTGTTTTTGTTTTATCTGGCTGCAGTAATGCAGTCCCAATTGATGCACATAGTACTGGGATTTGGGATCATTATTTCGTATATCCAATCTCGTTTATGATTCAATTTGTTGCTCATCATATACCTGGAGCTAGCTTTGGGATTGCAATCATTATTATGACGCTCGTTATTCGTTCAGCAATGATTCCATTAGCTGTTTCACAATATCGTAGCCAAGCGAAAATGAAGAAAATGCAACCTGAATTGCAGAAGCTAAAGAAAAAGTACGGTGATGTAGGTAAAGATCTTGAAAAACAAAAGCAGTATCAAAAAGAAATGTCAGAGCTAATGAAATCAGGCGGTTGGAATCCACTTGCTGGTTGCTGGCCAATTTTTATACAAATGCCGATTTTCTCTGCTTTGTATTATGCGATTAGCAGAACGGAAGAGATTCGCACATCTTCTTTTTTATGGGTGAACTTAGGACATGCAGATCCATATCATATATTACCGATTATTGCAGCGTTAACGACATTTATTCAGATGAAAGTTTTCCAATCTAATATTACACCTGGAGAACAAGTACAGATGCTAAAGATACAGCAAATTATGATGCCGGCAATGATTCTATTTATGGGGTTTGCGGCGCCATCAGGACTTGTATTGTACTGGATAACAGGTAACTTATTTACAATGACACAAACAATCGTATTAAGAAAAATAATGGAACGTGAAGAGTTACAATTACAAAAAGCATAGAGAAACACCGCTCATTATGAGCGGTGTTTTTTATTCGAAACGTTAAGGGAATTTTAAGAAACCAACATTACTATTGGCATTGTATACGAAAGTGTACATGCTTTAGAAATATGAAGGAGGAAATTTCCTATGAAGAAGAAAACAGTTGGGTATTTAGCGATTGCAGGTGCTTTATCATTCGGAATCATTGGAGGAGTCGGTATTCCGGCATTCGCGGCAACGAATACTCCAGCAGCTGAACAGTCTACAAAAACGGCGAAAAAGGATTTGGATGACGCTACAAAACAAAAAGTAAAAACAATTATGGACGATACAAAGAAACAGTTAGAGAAACTAGGTGTAAAGCTTCCGGAGAAAGAGAAGCGTAAAGACATGTTTGCAGGATTAGATGATCAGGCGAAAGCAAAAGCGAAGTCGATTTTAGAGCAAAAGAAATCTGGAAAATTAACGCATGAGCAAGCAAAAGAAGAATTAACAAAATTAGGTGTGAAACTTCCAGAAAAAGAGAAGCGTGAAGACATCTTTGCGGGATTAGATGAAGCAACAAAAACAAAAGCAAAAGCGATTTTAGACAATGAAAAGAAACAATTAGAGGAATTAAATGTGGATCTT
>NZ_JAKUFQ010000021.1:0-68539 GCF_022663475.1 Bacillus cereus group sp. BfR-BA-01382 | reverse complement strand
GATTTTCAACTTACTGTTATCAATCTTATCAACCATTTGAAGCAATTCAACATGTAGTAAAGGCAAAAAAAGTATACCAGAATCATGTAGGCTATGAAATTAATGTTGCCTTATGCGACAATGTATACGGTTTAGCTTGTATAGATCTAAGAGAGTTTGAAAGAGCTGAAGAATGTCTCAATACGGTTATTGATGTTTTTAAAAAGTATAATGAAGAACAATTATTATTAAGAGTACGTCATAATTTGGGCTGGTTATATAATATTCAAGATTTATTTCCATTGGCGATCAGACAGAGTTCTGAAATTATAAATACCCTACCGAATCATTTTAAAGCATTATTTGTCTTAGCAAGAGCATATTATAATTTAGAAGGCATTGAAACAGCAAAATCATATATCGAGCAAGGAATGAAGTATACAAATGAATCAGGAAATGAGGAATATAAGCATCGTTTCGCAGTTTTAAATGAACTAATCACAGAACTACCTAGAATTAAACTAGAAAAAGTAGTTACTGATGCTATTTCTTATTTTGAAAAAGAGGAAATGTGGGATTGTGTAAAAGAATATGCAGGGATTTTAGCAATCCAATTTTATGAGGCAGATAATCATGTTAAGGCAAGCAAATATTTCTATATTAGTAATAATGCTGATAAGAAATATTTGAGAAAAGGAGCGTTAAAATAATGAAAAAGATTAAGAAAATTGTATTAAATATGGTAGTAGTAAGTGCATTAGCATGTAGCATAATTAGTTTAAATGTATCACAACACTCTTCGTTTAATGGTGGAGATACGCCAGCACCAACAAAACTGATTGTCTCTGGTGGAGTATCTATTGATTAACCTAATACATTTCCTTTATTAAAATCCAGAAAATTCAACTTATTACCTTTTACAAACCGTTGAATGAAAATGGATAAAATCTCGAACCTCTAATCCGAAACATATTTGTTTCGGATTATTCACATTATCTTTTTATATCCTCCCCTTCAAGCCCAGGAACTCCGTATTTACTAGGTAATGAACTCTATTAAACAATTATTAAATCTCTTTTCATCCAAGTTAAAGTAACTGTAAAGTTCATTTCATTCCTGCCACATTCTTATAAATATATGCCTTTACAACAACTATTGATTATTTTTTATTTCATTAATTCTATAATTTCTTTAATACACTTACCATTATCCATTGTTATATCTAATTTCCAATTAAAACCCTTCTTTGTAAGTTTATACCTATATATCGTGTTAAATTGTGTATGGCAAGATAAAACAAGCTGTTAAATTTAAATTATTGTTAGGTAGTTTCTACAGTATGATATTATCACACAATTAGTTATACATATAAAAAAGGTTTCCTGCCTTGTAACAGAAAACCTTTTATGTATTATTAATCTACAAACCTAAAATTTCAACAATCTGACGTGCCTTAGCATTATCTATATAATAATGCATCTCTAACCCTCTTCTTTCTGAACGGAGTACGGTTCCCCTTAATTTTGATAGATGTTGTGAAACAGTAGATTGGGGGATTCTTAATATTTCCGTTAACTGTGTAACATTACACATTTTATGGTGCATTAATTCATTTACAATTTGTAATCGAACAGGATGTGCCATTACTTTTAATACATCTACATCGTCTTCGTGGATTTCAGCTAGATTTTTTTCAGATATTAATGTTATCATTTCGCATTCTCCTTTATTATTAATTTCTATTTTCCTTTTATTCTTATAACTAATACTTATAGCTGATTACCATTTGTCCTGTTGAGAAAATATATTCTCTTTTTAAAACAAAAAGGACACTAATTCATTAAAACGTTTTTACTGCTTTAATGAATTGGTGCCCTCTAATTTTTTGAACCAAATATATCTTATTTTAAAGGATATTTTCAATTCTTTTTTCTCACATCTAGTAAAAATTTTGTATTTTCTTTAAAATAAATATAAAGAATATTCTTCAAATTATGAAAGTATAAATTTGCGACAAACTTATGCTTTCTATCACATTCCATACCAATCAAGATAGTTAACACTATTAATGTAGTACTAACTATCTTAATTAAATATTACTAATAGTAAGTCTAAATATTATCAATTCACTTTATATTACATATATGTAAAAATAATAACATGATAAGCTTTTTCAAATTTTTCTCCTTGTAAAGATTTGAAAATAGCATTTCATTACTCTCCTTACTGTTAATATGCCTAGAAAAAGAACCCCATAGGGTTCTTTTTCTGTTCATTCCCTAAAGTCCCATATTAATAAAAAAAGAAGAGGGATATATCCTCTCTTCACCAATAAAATCGAACATCTTTACACTTAAGGAAGGGCATACATTCATCAAGAGATGAAATGAACAATAATAGTTCACCTAGTGAATTATAACATAAACCCAATTCCATTAATAGATAATATTAACATTTATGGAATAATTGTGACAGAATTGTTAAATATCTTAATATTAAAAGGCTTTATATGTATGTAAATTGAAAGTGGATAGTGTAAGGATAAAATATAAGGGGGATATATCATGTTTAACAAAAAACAAACATTCGTAACAACGGTAACAGCTTTAACACTAGGATGTGGATTTACATTCGGATTAACACCGGCCTTTGCAGATTTTAACAAGATTTCCGCCAACAATATTCCTGTTCATTCTATTCAGAACCAAGAACAAGAACCTTTTACTGGATATGTCATTTCAGTAGAGAACAATTATTTAGTAGTTGCAGCTACGTCCACAAAAGATGAAGCTCTTGCTTATCAACATGATTGGTGGAATCTAGTTTCTCAAAATAAGATTTTAAGAGTTCCTGTTTCAGATAGTGAAAACTACACATTAGGTGAGAAATTAAATGTATATGCAGCTGCATGGACTAAATCCCTACCACCAATAGCTGTTATGCCCACAATTGAAAAAGTATTTCATTAAATTATATTTAAAATTAAGAAGGGCATCATTCTAATTAGAATGATGCCCTTTATCTCACCAACTTTTTTCTCTTATTAATCAAGCTGTCTAGTGATAAATAAGAAATGGTTACAGTAAGAAAACCCCATAGCCTTTGTTTAATAACTGATTTACCTTTTAGAATAAGCTCTTCTCATTATTCAAATAGATCTTTAAGATTCCATAAAAGATCATTTCAAAGAGCATTATATAAAAATTGAGCATACTGTTCACGAGTTGCTGTCATAAATGGAGCAAATTCCCCTATCTCTACTCCTGCTAAAATATAATTAGAGTAAACTACACTAATTTCTTCTTCTACCCAAAAGTTAGCAGGTATACCTTTAAATTAATGCGGAGCTTTCACACTGTAGGGAAAAGCATTTTTAATTATTTGTTCCATCTCCGCGCGTGTAAACGTACCTTTTGTCCTAAGATTTCCTTTTTTGTCTCCTTTAAAAATCCCTAACTCTGTCACCGTCAAAATTTCTTTTAAAAACATTGTTGAGTTTTCATTAATATCATGATAAAGATTAGCAAATGACGACTTCCCTTGAATATGTAGTATCTGATCATCTTTCACATACCCCTTCAAATGCGCTCGATAAAGTAGTGCATCTACTTGTTCACAGGTACATTATCTCCCAAACCAAATATACCATCTCCGTATCCTACAATAACATTTCCCTCATTAGATAAATTATATATTGCATAAATGACCAATAATCCATTGGCACCTCATCAAACAGAATTCGTTTCGCTTTTACTTCAGCAAAACCTGTACTAGTTAATAGTCTCCCTATAATCGTATTGCCCTTAACACTTTTTCACTCTTGTTATTCTGTATATTATAATTTTATATAAAATCACAAAAAATTATACACATATTTCATAATTAATGTTAATATAACGATATACAGATTTTATTATTAGTAATTTATAACAGGAGATGAAAAGATGAAAGGACTTGAATTTTCAACCAGCCTATTATTCTTTTGGATAAAAGGCAGAGTAGACGTTGATAATAGGTTTGTAAAAACCAACTTATCAAACACATTATTTGGTTTTGTTCCTGCTGGTAAAGACCAACAAAACATTCCTCTAAAAAATATTTCTGGAGCAATGTTATCTACCAAGTATTTCTTTAAACCAATGATTTTAGGAATACTAATTTTCTTATTTGGATTAGGTACTTTAAGTGATAGTTTTATTGGTGGATTAATTTTACTACTATTAGGTATTGGAATTGCGGGTAGCGGTATCCAGACAATATTAAGAATTGAAAAAGCAGGAACACCTTATTATATTAGTGTCCCATTCTTTGAAAAAGAAAAAATGCAATTATTAAATGATATTATACAAAATGCTTTAGCAGACGACACAGACAAAACAGATTTAAATTTATTCTTCGATAAAAAATCACAATAAATATTATTATAGTTAAAATAAAACCTTATAATATAATTATATTATAAGGTTTTATAAGTTAATCTAGCACAAGTTATTCTCAATAAAATTCTACTTTTACCTTCTCTTCTTGTAAAATTCATATGAATTCCCATCCCATCTCGCCTTTTACAAAATATTTTTTTATTTCTCAACATAAAATGATTAGAATTAAATTCCTAATCATAGTACCTACAGTTGTCAATTATCCTCCCTTTTTGAAAGGTCCTATCTTTAATGACAATTCCATTCAAATTTTCCTAACCTAAAATATCCTCTCTATTTCGTTTTCTTTTTAACCCCAATAGTATATATCCTCTTTTAATCTATTATATTCAAGTTACATGCCTCCATTTAGAGATGTTAAATTAACAAATATCTACTAAATGTCTATTAAAAACTCATATTACAATCGTTATCCAGAACCCAAAATACAAACAGATAAAGTACTCTTATTTCCTATTAGTGGCTATATCAGCGTAATTGTCTCTTGTCAGAAGATCCTATAATATTATGTACAACGAAATTAATTTTTCACTAATAAATTGGTGGGTGATATAAGTAAATCCACCTAACGCATCATCAGCAATCTACGTATTAACGGATTTATTCTAAGTAGATTAAAATGAGAGATTGATATCAAATTTACAAAAGGAAAAGAGAACGTTTAATTTGATTAATGTTATAAAACATATAAAGGAGGTTAAAACGTGGTACTCTCAAGACAAGATTCCTGGACGAACGATAACGATTTACTTCTCGCATCCACAGTACTCCAGAAGATTCGTAACGGTGGAACACAGTTAACTGCATTCAAGGAAGTAGCAAAGCTACTAAATCGGACACCTGCAGCTTGTGGATTTCGCTGGAATTCATACGTGAGAAAACAATACCAAGAGGAAATACAACAAGCAAAACAAAATCAAGAAGTGGGAAACAATATTTCTCCCTCTCAACAAAAAAAGAAACATACTCTTTATCTATGACATTAGATGATATTATTCTCTTTCTACAAAATTATAAAAAAACATATGAATTTACAAACTTACAAAGTCAAATAAAAACTTTAGAGACAGAAAATCATTCCCTTCTACAACGTGTAACTATGTACGAAGAAGAGTATCGTATGTTACTTAATCATATTGATAAGACAAGAAGTCTAGTTGAAATTAATTAAATAAAGTAGCAAATTACTTTTATACACTTAAGTCGTCACCTAAAAAACTCACTATATATAAATTAAGTTTAAACACTAATAAATAAAGTGCACGTTTACTCTTAATAAACGTGCACTTTATTTAATCCTTAAAACATAAAATTTAATTTTCAACTCATTAACAATATTAAAATTAAGATGTTTGTTTTATAGGTATTTGTTTACTTCTATTCTCAATAAGTCTATCTAATAGTAAGTAAACAAATCCAGAAATAATACAACCCACACCTAAGATTGTAAATAACATATGTCCTAAAAGCTGATCCAGTAATACACCGCCTAGAAGAGGTCCAAATACATTACCTGTAATCCATTGCAGATTAGCCGCCCCCATATAAGTCCCCCTCAAATGTTCTGGAGCTATATTAGCGACGAATGTCATTTGGACAGGTGACATAATCATTTCCCCTACTGTATAAACTGTATAAGCTATTAATAATGAGCCTAGAATAATTAAATCATTTGCGTCTATTACTTGAAACCACTTTGGTAACCATCCTATTGCTAAAAGGCCAACGCCAAAAAGAATAGCACCATATAGCATTGATTTACCAATTGGTTTGTGAGTTAACCACTTTGAAATAGGAAATTGGAAACATACAACCAATAAGCCATTTAAAGTCATTAAATATGGAAATGGATTACTATTTCCAAAAATCATTGTATTCTCATTACTAAAATGAAGTGGTAACATACCTTCCGATTGTGAGAATCCCATAAATATAATGATTCCCGTCACTATATAGAATAGAAATATTCTATCTCTTATAACAACTCTTAACGTAAATCTTATTGACTGTTTATGTGTTTCCTCATGTATCATTATATTTTTAGGCTTTGTTTCCTTTAGAAACAATAACATTAATATTGTATAAAACAGCATAGTTCCAGAAGTAATCAAAAATATGACATCTTTTGATACAACCACAACTGCTGCACCAATTATAGGGCCTATCGCAGCTCCTATATTATGAGCCATTCTAAGTAATCCATATGCCTCAGTTCTTTTTTCAGGTTCTGTTACATCGGTAACCATTGCAGATGCCGCTGGTTCAAAGAAAGAATTACATAGCCCTAAACCAATAGATAAAATGGCATACCCTATAAAACTATCAATAAACAAAAAAACAAGCATTAGTAGCCCATTACTGGCCATAGAGAGTACCATAGTTGGTTTCCGTCCATAAGTATCCGCTATATGCCCTCCAATTAATGAACCAAAACTCGCCGCAATTGGGGATAAAGCTATAACTATACCTACCTCAAGTAGAGAATCCACTTTATCCTTCAAATATAATGCAAAAAATGGAATTAACATCATCATTGCAATACCATTTAAGGCTTCTCCGATAAAGCGGATCCAGACATTAAGATCCATCCCCTTTAATTCTTTCCATGTACTCCTCATATAGTTACCTCGCCTATGCTCAAAGTATATTTTTATCCCAACAAAAGTTTTACTATATTATTATTAAAATCTAAATTTAGTCGGCTATGCTGCCCCCCCCCCCGAAAAAACCTATCTTTTGATAAAATAATATAAACTTGTCCCTATAATTTCTAGTGCCTCCTGCATACGTTGAGGAGAAATATTTTCTAAAACGGTGTCTTGAGGTGTATGGAATACCTTTTCAACATGATAAATTAGGGGATTCCAACTCTCTACATCCATCCAAATAAATAGTGCTGAGGAAATTCCAGCTTCGTAAAATGGTACATGATCACTAGAATCAAACTTTCCAGTTAATACAACCGATTTCCCTAATGCTTTACTAGTAGCTACTGCAGTATTTGTTACTTCATTTTGAGAGCCATCTAGTGTCATTGCATATAAGTCCTTAGCCTGTTGGTAACTTGTCGCTATCATATCTGCATTAAAAACCCCTAGAATATGTTTCTTATCTGTTGTAGATAACTGATTAACATAATGGTAAGCACCTAAGGATTCATTTTCTTCTGCTCCAAACGCTATGAATTGAATTTCTTTATTAATCTCTATATCTTTAAAATTGTATGCTAACTCTAATAAAAGTCCTACGCCAGAAGCATTGTCATTTGCTCCAGGTGCTCCGATAACACTATCATAATGAGCACTCATTATTGCTACATCCTCATTATCTGTCTTGTATTTGGGCTTTTTTTTCGCAATAACATTTAATGAACTCAAATTCATTTCATGTTTTGCCTTTAAACTAACTATATTTTTATTATGCACTATTTTATCTTTCATTCTAATTCCCTGATTATAAGCAAGCCCAAATACAGGTATTGATTGTTTCTTTTTTAGAACTGGGTTAAAGGCTTCTCCATAGTTGCCTCTATCCCCAATCGTACTATATAACAATACAGCTTTTGCTCCCTTTTCTACTGCATACTCAACTTGTTCATTATATTTCTCATACGTATCAGCTTGTTCCAGTAATACTATTTTCCCATGAATTGGCTCAGGTGAATTTTTAATATCGTTCTCTTTTCCTATAGAAACTACCGGCCCTACGACAGGATCTTTAGGTATAGATGCATTAGATGCTGCTCCAACTTGCCATTCTTTTTCTCCATACACACTAAAAGAGATACTCCCAATATATTGATCTGGTACAGGAAAGGCCTGATACTCAACTTCATACCCTAATTTTTTTAATGTATCTCCAATGTATGTAGCTGCTTTATGTTCTTCCTTAGTCCCACTTGGACGTGGACCAATTTTCTCAGACAGAAAACGTGTATGTTCAATAGCTCGACTAGCACGAACCTTATCTGACATGAGAGAACTTTGGTCGTTCTTAGTCATAGCATGTACTAGTATTACATCCTCAGATAAATTACTAAAAAGGAAAAGCAACAAAATCCCAAAAGTTACAATAAGCTTCTTTATAAGAGTTAGTTTTTTCATTTGTCCTCCCTATGATTAAAAAAGATTAATAGTAAAACCTTCCCTCCTAACACACTTACTTAGAAGAAAAGGTTCATTAAAATAATCTCTAACTCAAGTTACATGTAAAAATAAATAAACCGATAGTGCCTTTTATATCTCCAAATAATTCATTTTTGTTTGCATACCAGTAATATTTTTATGAAACCAATTAAGAGTCTCCCATGACCTCTTTCTATTCGTATAATCAGTTTCCTGAACCTCAAATACAATTCCTATGTTTTTATCCAAAGTATTGTTCTTCACTTTTAATAAAGTTTCATGTAATAAACTTTCATCAATAGATCCATTAGCCGGATTCTCTCCCTCATAGCAACGTATCTCACTATAAGGAATCGTTAAATGCTTAAAAGAACTAAAATGAAAATGTTTAATATAATCCATTAAGCTTAAATACTTATGAAAATCCTTATATTCAATTTCTTCTTGCCTTAATAATTTAGAAATACCTAAACGTGTAAGATAGGTTATAGACCAATGACATATATCCCATGTTATTCCAACGTTAGATAACTCCAGATTAACCAAATCAGTAAAATCTTCGGGATATATAAATATAGGATCAAAATCATCGCCCAAGTTTCCAATAATGGGTAGGTTTTCAACGCCAATCCATATATCAGTCCCTTTTATTTCCTCATCTAGCATATTAAAGAACTCTATAATCCTTTTTCTATTATCTAGAAGATTATAGTTTTGAAATTCCGCGACATTCATGAATTGATTAGCATGCACTGTTATACCTGATGCATTATACTTTATAGCAAGGTTAATAAATTCATATAGTTGCTTTTTAATAAATTCATCATTGAGATAGTCTGCATTATCAGTAGGAAAATGCAGCGTTAACAAGGATGGATTAAGGGTTTGAACAAAAGACAGGACCTCAGAAAACCTTTTTGTATATGAGTTATCAAATAAAGATGTCCCATCAAAAATATTTGCTTCTAATCCATAGCCTTTTTCAACCCATTTTAAGTCAATCTGTTTACTATCTAAACCAAAGAACGGGACCTGTGGTATTAACATATTCTCTTCACCTACCATGTCCCCCTTACTAACATAAATGCCTCAGCCGCTTGGTATCCAGATTTGGCACCCCATACAAATGCGTTATGTCTCATTGCTTCTATAGAGCGTGGATGAGGAAATTCCCTTAACTCAGATTCATAATGTCTCATCGCACTTAATTTCTCCTCCAAATGATCTTCAATATTCACAAAATAATTAGGAAGAAACTTATCTTTTTCATTATAATTCCACTCTGTAGAAGATAAAGTTTCATATGCAAATACCCATTTGATATTAGTATCTGGCAGAGGGCGTGTCGCTGTCATTACTGCTCTGTAAACAACAGTATGATCAATATTTATATCTCCACCATATTGAGTATAAATAATTGTAGGATTTATTTTTTTAATGTGATTTTCAATCTCTTTCACTACATCAAGTAAGGGTAATGTATCAAGACGATTATCAGGGAAATCTAGTCTTGCAAAACTTTTTACACCAAGTGTAGTACATGCCCCCTCTGTTTCTTTATAAGATAAGTTCTTAACCTCTAAATCTAGCTCTTTATATTCTTTAGCTCTAGAAGATTTTCCCTCTGCAAGTATTACAACATGTACATCATCACCTTGTTTCACATGTTTCGCTATTGTTCCACCAACACCAATTATTTCATCATCCGGATGAGCGGCAAATACAAGTACATTCATAAAATTTTAGACTCCTTTAATTAATTTTTCTGTTTCCTTTGGTCCACAATTTAGTAAAATATCTAAAATAGATAAATGTGGTATAAATTCCCCAAATAATTGCTTGTAGGAATAATCCCTTATTCTTTGGTAGATAATTTCTATATTTTCATTCTCAAAATCATTTTCGTCTAAATAATCTTGCCCTAAACTTCCAGAATAATAAGTACTGGCATTAAATTTCTGACACAACTCTAATACAAAATCACTTTTCTTACCTGTAATCCCCTCTAAATCTGATACATAATATAGTTCCGTATCAATGTTTAATTCACGGATAATAAAATGAATAAAATTCATGTTCATATCATTTAAATTAATCCAATCTTCCGAATAAAAATTTTCTAAATAATCCTTATATACATTAAAGTAAGGTGCATTAGAATAATTAATTCTTATTGCTTTCCAATGCTTCCGTTCCCAATCTTGAGTATTGTCTATCTTTAACTTATTAAATGGAATTTCTTTATAATTCTTCATTTGTATTGGAACAGTTAACCAAGACGCTCCTTGTGAAGTTTTAATACGATTCCTATTTAAAAAACCTTTTTTTTCAAATTGTGCTATATCATGAAATACAAACACATCTGATTTATGAATTTTTTCAAAAAAACCATACCAAGGTAAATAACTTGGTTGGTGGCCACTAATAATCATAGTTTAAATCCTTTCTTTTAAACAAAAACATTTTTTCAAAGCTGCCCCCCAGTATATCTTAGGTCTAGCAATCCCTTTATTATGTGAATATCCTAAATCCGCATACTTTAATTTATTATGAATTGCTAATTCAAACGCATCATTTAGTAGTAAATATGAAGATTGTGAATTTTTCCCTTCGGTATTGTTAATGTTAATCCAATAATATAAAACCTTTTTATCCATTATAAAAATGCTGGAACTAATTAATTCTTCTTCTAAGAATGCCCCTAAGAAAAGGATTTTTTCTTGCAAATTAAGAACTAAATGATAAAAAAACTCTCTACTAAATGAATAACTCGCTCCTATACTTGTATTATGTTCTTGATATAATTGGTAAAACTCATCTAATTCCGCTACAGTTATAGGACGAACTTCAACATTCTGTTTACGTGCATACCTAACACTTGTCCTAGCTTTTCCAGAACACGATGTCCATAAATCCTCAAACCTATTTGGTAGATCTAGCATATAAGTTTCTTTATAATCCCACTTTTCTTTACTATAACTTTGAAAAGGATTTATCGTTATAGGTAATAAAAGCTTTTGAATTTTATTTTCAAACTTCTTATTTATTATGGATTCATAAACTGAAAAATCTATTTTATCTTGGCCAATTATTATTGGACCTCCATAACCAATTAAACTTCCCAAAAGCCTACCATCCTGTACATACATAGGAGTTAAAACTACTGTATCTCGTGTTTCTATTAGTACTGGGAAAAATTGAACACCAGGTAATAATTCCATTAACTTTCCCCATTCGTAACTATGAAATACAGAACCATTGTATTCTTCCATACAGGCATCCCAATATTGGGCGTCAGTACATATTTCGATTTCCATATAATCACCTTTTAATTCTTATTCTCTAAATATTTCAGAATTTGACTACATATATACTTAAGGTCCTTATTCACTAAAGGATATTTAAAAGGTATTGATAATACCCTTGGCCATAAATAATCTATATTTTCTGACTCAGTTGCGTACTTCGAAAAAATAGGGATCTCACTCAGGGGTAAGTAATTCCAACAAGTTTGTATACCTTTTTCCGCTAAATGTACAGAACACTCATATCTATCAGATGATTCTTTGAATATAATGGTAAAATAGTTTAAATAAACATTCTGAGCTGAAAATATAATCTTAACGCCATACTTTTCTTCAATTACCTGCAGCATTGTATAACACAGACTAGCGTTGCATATATTTATTTCTAAAATCTTCTTTGTTTTCTGTAGGTGTTTATCAATTAACAATGAACGTACTATAGACATTCTTTTTGGATTTATAACTTCCGTTTTCTCCGGTAAAGAATCTAATTTACTATTATTATAGGAGGGCAGAATCTCTAATTTCCTCCAATAATTAGTAAATAAACTCAGTACTCTACTCTTTTTTATTTTTATAGCCAATTGTGTTTTTAAATGATTCTTATAATCTAAAATTACTTCTTCCTTCTTTTCTTCACCCATGTCACATAATTCACTTATTGTACGATTAAGAAGTAACGCTCCTCCCCCAATACTTGGGATCGGTTTAGTTCCCCCAAAACTTAAAATACCAATGTCGCCTAAACTACCAACTGGCTTTCCATTTTGATAAGAAAACATTGCTTGTGCAGCATCATCGATGATATAAATATTATTTTCTCTAGCCCAGTCAATAATTTCTAAATCGTCATGACATCCATACAAGTGCGTAAGAATAATTGCCTTTGTATTAGCATTCCAATGTTTTTTTATTTTATTAAGAGAAATTGAATGATTAGTGTTTAAATCAATTAATACAGGTTTTGCTCCCACCGTTAATATTGCTTCTATTACATTAGGACAATTAAAGTTTGATAGAATTACTTCATCTCCCTTTGCCACTTTTAAGTACTTTAAACCAACTACTAATGCAGATGTACCGCTATTAGTTAATACAATTTCTGCATCCGGATAAAGAGCTTGAAGACTTTTTTTAAGTTTAGAATCATTAGGTCTATATACACTTTTCAAAAAAAATACATGATCAGATATACTCCAAGGAGAAGAATATATGGGATACTTAATTTTCTTTGGATTCTTAGGATATAGATACTGTGTTTCCATACTTCTCCCCTATTATTATCTCTAGTCCTTTATCTAATGAAATAATTGGTTGATAGTTTAAAAATAATTTAGCTTTCTCTATTGAAGGGATTCTTCTAAAGATTTCAATGCTAGAATTTCGGACTCCCTCTTCACCTAAATCAAGAAATTTAATTTTACTTTTATTGCCCATTAATTCATTAATTTTTATTGCTAGTTCTTCCATAGATATAGGTTTGTTATTGCCAATATTAAAATCTGCAAAGTTTTCTCCTTCATATTCAAAGGCTAGTATAGTTCCGTTAACAATATCACTTATATAACTAAAACATCTAATTTGCTGTCCATCTCCATAAATAGTAATATCTTCACCACTATGAGCTTGTTTTAAAAACTTAGAAATTACAAAGTTATCATTTTGTTGTGAACCGTATACATTAAAATAACGAACCACTCTAATTTTTAAACTATTACTAGCGTATTCTTTCAAATAATCTTCGGACATTAATTTAGCTTTTCCATAAGCTGATTTTGGAATTTTAATATCATTTTCTTTAAACGGAACACTCACTCCATCCCCATATACCTCCGAACTGGAAGAAAACAATAATTTTTCTATGCCATTTTCGTTACAAACCTGTACAATATTTTTCGTGCCTTCAAAGTTCACCCTCACTACATCTTCTTCATTTAAACGGCAATTATCAACACCCACTAATGCAGCTAAATGGATTACCCCATCGACATCAATAAGATTTTCTCTTAATGTTGCAATATCTAAAATATCAATTTCTTTAAAAGGAACATCAATACTTGGTTTAAATTTATCAAATATAACTACTTCATACCCCCTTGCTAGTAACTCCTTTGTAACATGCTTACCAATAAATCCGCTGCCACCAATAACCCCAATTTTCATAAATATTTACCTCCCTATTTTTAATTGATATAGACTTTTTAAAGACGTTATAATATGTTCAACCTCATTGTCTGTAAGAGCACTATACAGTGGTAATGAAATAATTTGATTAAATATCTCTTCCGTTTTAGGTAAATATACGTTAAATCTCTCTTCATAATACGGATGCATGTGAACAGGAATAAAGTGAACACTTAGCCCAATGTTTCTCTTTTTCATTTCTTGAATTACCTGATCTCTACTAACAGGAGAATTAGAATTAATTTTTATAACAAATAAATGCCATGCGTGTTTTACACTTGGATTGTTAGTATAATTAGGTAACGTTATATACTCTTGAACCTCTTTTAATTCCTCTTGGTACCTTTCAGCTATTCTCTTGCGTTTTTCAATCATTTCATCAGCTCTTTTTAACTGACTAATACCCAAACTAGCTTGTAGATCCATCATGTTATATTTAAACCCAGGTAATAGAACATCATAACGCCAGCTTCCTTCTTCACCATAACGATTCCATGCATTTTTGGTGATACCATGCCAACCATATAATCTAGCTTTTTCAGCAATCGATTCATTTTTAGTGACTAACGCTCCACCTTCACCTGTTGTTATATTTTTTGTGGCATAAAAACTGAAACAAATAACATCTCCATGTGTACCAATTAAAGTATTATCATATTTTGTTCCTAATGCATGCGCTGCATCCTCTATCAAAAACAGTCCGTATTCTTTACATAGTTTTTGAAGTTCTTTTAATTTAGCCGGATATCCAGCAAAGTGAACTGCAATAATTGCTTTCGTTTTTTTAGTGATTTTTCTTTTAACATCTTGAAGATCAAGACATAAATTCTCTTCATCTATATCTACAAATACAGGTTTTGCACCTACATGCATAATAACGTTTACACTTGAACAAAAAGTAAAACTTGGAACTATTACTTCGTCTTCTAATCCAACTCCCAGAGACAGTAATGCTAAATGTAATGCGGCAGTCCCTGAATTACAACTTACTACATGTTCAGTATTCAGATATTCTTTTAAATTCTCTTCAAACTCTATCACTTTTGGCCCCTTTGAAAGCCATCCAGATTTAAGGGCAGAAACTACCCTATCTATATCTTCATCATTGATTTCCGGTCGATA
This sequence comes from Bacillus cereus group sp. BfR-BA-01382, assembly GCF_022663475.1. Lineage (NCBI taxonomy): Bacteria > Bacillati > Bacillota > Bacilli > Caryophanales > Bacillaceae > Bacillus > Bacillus cereus group sp. BfR-BA-01382. The sequence goes on along the minus strand of NZ_JAKUFQ010000021.1, from coordinate 53,386 downwards.
AAAAGGAATAAACTCTACCATGTAATCACCTACAAACTTATAATATTTTTTTTATATACTGATTCATCTTTAAATATGTTTCTTGTGTCTAAAATTAAACAATTTACCTCGTTAAGCAATTTAAAATTAATGCAATCATGATCCGTATGAACAATAATTAAAGTGTATTTGTCTAATTGACTTAGGTTTAAATCTATAGATTTTTTCAATGTGTTATCGCCCACAATGAGTTCCTCTATAAACGGATCGTAATAATCCACGTTATAGTCTTCTATCATTAAATCATTCATAATATCCAAAGCTGGCGATTCCCTAGCATCATTAACATTCTTTTTATATGCAACACCAACCATAAGAATATCCTTACCATCTTTATCATCTAGTAACTGTAGTGCTCTATTAAGAACGTACTTAGGCATGTTTTCATTAATTTCTCTTGCCACATCAATCATTTTTGTTGCTAAATCCTTATTATTTGCAATCCACTTAAAATAAATAGGATCAATCGGAATACAGTGTCCTCCTACGCCAGGGCCAGGATAGAATTTTTGAAATCCAAATGGCTTAGTTCCTGAGGCATCAATTACTTCCCAAATATTTATGTTTAACTCATTACAAATTTGTGTCATTTCATTAATAAAAGCGATATTTATAAAACGATACGTATTTTCTAATAACTTAGCTGTCTCTGCTACTTCTGGACTGCTTACCTTATGAATATCCTTAATTAAGTTACTATAGAAAGCTGCTGCACAATCGGTACAATTAGATGTAACTCCACCTACGATTTTTATAATATCTTGAATTGAAAACGATTGATTTGCAGGATCGATTCGCTCTGGAGAGTATGCTACAAATATATCTACACCAATTTTAAAATTAGTTTTCTGTTCTAATTTGTATAAAACTTCTTCTCTTGTAGTACCTGGATAAGTAGTACTTTCTAAGATAATTAATGTACCTTTTTTAATGTATTTAACTATTTCATCAACTGCTGAATGAATATATGTTAAATCTGGTTGTTTACTAGTTCTTTCTAATGGTGTAGGAACACATATAACTACAACATCACATTCGTTTATATAATCCATTTCTGTACTAACAAAAAATCTATTTGTATGTAAAGCATCTTGGATTTCAGTATCTTGAATATCACTGATATAGCTTATTCCACGTTCTAGTTTTCTTATTTTTACTGAGTTTTTATCAAAACCTCTTACCGCATAACCTACTTCTAAACATTTAAGAGCCGATGGTAGTCCAACATAACCTAGGCCTACATATCCAATACACGCATTTTTATTTGCAATTTTTTCAACTACTAAACTTTTAGTTTCATTATTTAATACTGTGACCATTACTTATCACTTCCCCAAAAGATTTGATATTAAAATGCTTACTAGCAAATAATAACTGTGCGTTCTAAAATCCCATGGATGCATATAAAATACTGAATTAGCAACAAACTACATTTTTGGCACTATCAATCCTCCTAATTTAATAAACATCTAAATTTGTAGAAATTCATGCGAAATATCAAGATGTAATTTATATCTATAATATTCACACGTTATTTTTTGGGATTCAATTGATATTTTTCTATTTTTTTACTTTCTCAATATATAATAATATTTATAATTCAGAAAATTCTTTTTTAAAAAACCAAATATTTTTATATCATTAAAACAATATAATAGTTGTTATATCTACATTTAGTACGATTTTCATCCTTGAATAAAGAAAAAATTATGCTTATAATTATCCAATAAATCCTATTTTTTAGTGATTTAAATGAACATTTAACCATAACTAAAATGGATGAGTTTCATATTTTTTACTTTTCATTAAAATTAATGGAAAAAAATCTATCTGAATTATAAAAAACAATTTGAAATATATTCAAATTGTTGACATAACAGATGAATTTATTAACACTTGTTGATTTTGTAATAATTCTCAAATACATAAACTCCTTAATGCTACCCAAAAATCATAATGACGCTTTACATCAAAAAAATTGCAACCCTCTACATTTAATGGGGGTTGCGATTTTTATGTACAAATAATTTTTATAAATTTTGCGTTAACCTAATCATATCCATACATTGAATACCATTTTCATATATTTCTTCATTATAATTTCGTAAGAAAAAGTCCTTATCCACACTGGTTATTCTAAAACCACATTTTTGATAAAGGCCTAGTTGCATTAAACTAGAATTTCCTGTGCCTATTTCTATAGTTTTATATTCTTCTTTTTTAGCATAGTCTATAGCAAACCCAAGTAAATATTTCCCATATCCTTTTCCTTGCTCTTTTTCGGAAACTGCTATATTTATAATCTCAATCGTTTCTGTTCGGGTAGGAATTAAAATCATAATACCTACAGTAACAGCACCTTTTTTTAAAACAAAACAATCTCCCTTTTTAAGATATCCATTAACTACTTCTGTTGAGGGATCAGCTAGTAACAATAACTCCATTTCTTCCATGTTAATACTTGTACTTTTTTCTATACTAATTCCATCCACATTATTTAATTCCATTTCTAACATCCTCCCAATCAATATTTTCAATTAATATCTTAAATGAATTCCTTCTTATAAGACAATATCAAAAACAATATTAATGTTTTTTAATAGACAGGGTGCTGGGAAATCTTTTTGAATTTTATAGAATGAATATAATGAAATATAATAAAGACTATAAATTTTCCACTTTAAATTCACTTAATCCGTATAATAGGTATGTTATTTTATTTCTGTTTTTTCATTTCTTCTTGCCATGTAGCACCAACACCACCTGATGGTGTATTCCACCGGTCTTCTTGTCGTTTAATACGCTCCATGTCTGCATCGCTCGGCTTAAATCCTTCTACTTCCTTATGTTGCTGTTCCTTATTATGATATTGTTCAACTTCTTTATTATTAGGTTTACAATTGGTAGTAGCTTCTTCGGGCTTATTATCTGCCTTTATACCTGCTGTACTAGATGCGGGCTTATCATTCGTTTCAATATTCTTGCCTTCGTTTATTTGAGGCTTGTAATTATTTGGATTATTCTCATTAGATTGCACGCCTACGTTTTTCTCTTCAGCCCAAAGATTATTTTTTTCACCCCATCCAACAGGAATAACTGAATACATTTTGTTATCTTGACCAACATAATCCGCACCAAGTAACTAATCATTTCATATTTATTTTTTTATTTACTTTTGTTGGAAACTCGTCTATCTTCACATCTTCCCAAGCTATTGCACTTTTTTTCAGTGTAATATACATGTAGAAATACTTCTTTACGAAGATTCAAGTTGTACCGCATGTATCATCTCACTATTTACAAAATAAAGTTAGGCTCAAAATTCTTACACTTGAACAACTGTTTTGTTTTCATACCGTTTATAAGCCTTTGTAGAGGAATAGTATTAGTATGTCCAAGTTTGATAACTTTTTTTCACCAAAACCTACAACTGATCTCATCACTACCATATCTTTATCAGTAATTATCTTCATTGTGGGTTCTTAAATTATACTATTTTCATAACATATGCAGAAGAAATATAACCTACTTGTTTTTAATCTGCCGTTTTAAATAGTGCGTTCTAAAAAACTACTCTTCTTCTAAAATAGCGTAATAATATTCATCCCACCATTCATTCCCATGTGGTATACACTTCCTAAAATAGCCTTCTCTTCTCATTCCAATCTTCTCCATCACTCGATATGATGGAATATTTTGTGGCTGACATGTAGCTATAATCCTATGTAATTTCATTTCCTTAAAGCCATATTTCAATGTAGCTTGTGCTGCTTCAGAAGCATATCCTTTATTGAAGTATTTTGGATTGAACACCCAACCAATCTCATATGTATGCTCACCAAAATATTTATGAAAAACTATATGACCAATCAGAATATCTTTATTAATTAATACTACAGGAAAGTTCTTAGCGTTTTCACCAATGTTTTCATTCACAAAGTTCCTTGTATTTTCTTCAGTAAAAACCCCTTCAGGTATGTATTTCATAACATTGATATCTGATGTATACTCATGAACAGCTTGCCAATCTTTGAACTCAAATTTTCGTATTAATAATCTTTCTGTTTTTATAAACATTTACTTTTCCCCCTCAAAAAATTGCAACTATATTTAAAATCCACTTTTAACCCTTAAAACAAAAAGAACTTGCAGGAATCTCTACAAGTTTTTTTATTTTAAGGTGAAAATACGGGCCAAACAAACTATCTTACAGCTTGACTTTAGAAACTTTAGGGGTAATGCTTTGACAAATATACTATATAACAAATATTGACATCCACGGAATTTATTTTTGAAAATTTTGTGAATTAAGAAAGAAAGTAGTTTTTTTCTTAGATATTATTGTTAATAACTGATGGTATCATTATATTTCATTCTGCAACTTATTTAGAAGAGATATGTACATTTCGAAGAAGTTCTTCAATAAGTTTTGTTTTTTCATTTACCTTTGTGGCATATGTGAAATCACCATAACAATATGGATACCTAAAATTATTTTTATTTCCACCACAAGTATACATCGCTGGATTTTGATCAACCTTCATCTTAGAAAACGTTTTGGCTGAATCCTCCGAGTGTTGTTTAACTTCTTGACTAGCAATAAAATCAATATACCCTGGCCCCATATTATAGCTTTGAATAATTGTATCCATGCTAACATCCTTGTCCGTTCCATATTTGTACATTTTAGCAAAGTGTTTTACCCCTTGTTTAATGCTCAAGCTTGTCTCTTGAATTTCATTTGGTTTTAATCCAAGTGATTCGGATGACTGCATAGGGTCGTTTCCCTCACCTCTACTCTCTTGGTACATAATTCCTAATAAAACTGCAGTTTTCTCTCCTAAATTATATTTTTCTAATTCTTTTTTTAAGGTAGACTCATATTGCAATACACGTTTTTCGGTGGCTAGTGCTTTATTTTGTTGAATATTGGTTTTATGATTAAAATAAAGCATTCCAAGTATTATTCCTAAGCCTAAAATACTAATAAGGAACACTTTTATAATTTGTTTTTTACTTGTATCCTTCATATATTCCTCCTCGTATAAAAAATTCAATTTTTCAAAGGTAATTGGTTATTTACAAACTATGTAATGAACATCTATCTCCCGCCCTTTTTAGACTCAAACATCAATACTTTAAGGTTTCAAGTTTAATATAAAAATTTAAAGATAAGGTAAAGATAAGATAAAGATAAGATAAAGGGCATTTTTTATACGTACTTTAAAAGATATTGGTACAAAGGGATATGTGGGGAAATTTGTTGATACAAAAGGAATTAGTAATAATGGAAAGGTTAACGTACAAATTATTAATTATGGAAATATCATTCCAGAAGATCTACCCTATCTTTTCAATATACTTCATATAAAAAATTACAACATAACATATAATAAAAAACGGCAAACCCTCGACGTAGGAGAATCCACCATCACAAATAAATGATTATTTCACACCTAGTTTTTTTTTTACTTTCTTAGGAAGCTCGTCTTCCTGCACTTCCTCCCAAGCTGTTACACCTTTTTTATCTAAATGATATACACGTAGGAATAGACCTACGCTACCTTCTTTCTTCACCTTCCCATAGAATTTGTTAACATTATCATCTTTCTCCTAACTAACATCTGTTACTTTTACTAATTTCATATGAGAAATCCCCTCCAAATGTACACACTAAGAATGAGATTTGATAGAAGATGCTTGTCTACATTTTGACTTTTCCAAAATACGAATAATATACCATTCGTTAATGGTCTGATTCGACTTTTCCTATTGAAACTGGAATATTTGGTCAAATATATTAAACACGCAAATAACTTGATATCGTATCTCATGATTTTTAAGAATAATTCTGTTTTTCATTGTAGTAGTAAGGTTGTTTATCTCATATTGAATTACCTTTCATTTTTCTTACAAGCTCGCAATGTTTTTGAAAATACAGTTTATAAAGCCGAGAATTATGATTTTTTCAGAGATAGCATTGAGGGGTTTTTCATATGCACTGTACTATACTCCCGTACAGGTTTCATTTACAATTCATTGTATTTTCTTTACCGTTCACCAAGTTAAAATGGAACAAATTTATTACTTAGAGTGTCTATTATGTGTATTCCTAAAAATATGAAAGGACTTATTATTCCCAAAAGTAAAGTGATGTAAAAAAAGTGTGTATTGAAATACTTCATTTAAATGTTACGAGTTTAATACTTTCACAGGTAAACTATTACAAGTGTAAGCAAAAAAGAAACACCCTAAACAGTAACCGTTCATTCATATAAACGCTTTGGTTCTGCTTATCCTGTTAAAATTCAACTTCAGAAGTATTGGTATCCAACACCCACTTTAATTAACATCGGTATTTAAAATACCAAAACAAAATCCATATATTGTTGAAAGAGGTTGAAAATTCATGTACGTTTTAAACAAGTTCTTTACCTACAAAAAGATTGTACCTGTCGTATTACTTTCATGTGTAACACTAATAGGGTGTTCTAATAGTAATACTCCATCTGAACCACCTAAGCAAACAAAACAAATAAAGCAAATTAAACAAGAAAATACAGGTCATGATTCTTTTGCTAAGCTTGAAAAAGAATATAATGCTAAGCTTGGTATTTATGCTCTGGATACAGGTACAAATCAAACTGTTGCTTATCATCCAAATGATCGTTTTGCATTTGCCTCTACATCTAAATCATTAGCAGCGGGAGCTCTTTTACGTCAGAACTCAATAGAAGCTCTTGATGAAAGGATTACGTATACGCGTGAAGACCTTTCTAATTATAATCCAATTACAGAAAAGCATGTGGATACAGGAATGACGTTAAAAGAACTTGCAGATGCTTCTGTTCGATATAGTGACAGTACGGCACATAATTTAATTCTTAAAAAATTAGGTGGTCCATCCGCATTTGAAAAAATCTTGAGAGAAACAGGAGATACGGTTACTAAATCTGAACGATTTGAACCTGAATTAAATGAAGTACATCCTGGAGAAACGCGCGATACCAGTACACCAGAAGCGATCGCTAAGACACTTCAATCATTTACATTAGGATCTGCACTTCCAACAGAGAAACGTGAATTATTAGTAGATTGGATGAAGAGAAATACGACTGGTGATAAGTTGATTCGTGCGGGCGTACCAAAAGGATGGGAAGTAGCTGATAAAACAGGCGCAGGATCTTATGGAACAAGGAATGATATTGCGATTATTTGGCCACCAAACAAAAAGCCAATTGTTCTTGCCATCCTTTCTAATCATGATAAAGAAGATGCAGAATATAATGATAAGCTTATTGCTGACGCGACTAAAGTTGTATTAGATACTTTAAAAGTTACGAATAAAAACTAATAAATTAATAGTTTTCCGTGTTAGGGAGTATATTCTCTGATAAGAGTAACCATACATGAACGTCAAATGATGTTAGAAAACGAAAAAACACGCAGTTCCATTTGGAATTGCGTGTTTTTATTTTGCTAATTTATTGGGGATAACCGCTTGTGTCATCCAGTGCTGATTGGATTGCACATGGTCTTTTCGAACAAATTTCCCTACGGATTTTGAAAAATCATTATAGTGAAACGCATCCGTTAATCTAAGTACATACCCTTCCTGAATCCCTCCAAAGAGTGAAGTACCGTTGTAGCACGAACGAATTACCTTTTCATTATAAGGGCCACGATATAACACTGGAACGTGTGCAAGGCCTAACTTTTTACACCATGCAACTGTTGCATCCCACGATAAACATTCATTTTTCTCATTCCATATTGAAAAGACATAAAAATAGGAAGTCAGTGCTGTGTAGTGAATGCTATGACAAGCATATACATTTTCACCACATATACGCCATCCTTCTGGAATTCTATACCCCATACTTCCTTGTAACGTTTTTACCCATGTTCTCGATGGGTGATGACCACTTGATAACGACCTTGCATGAATAGCATCTTTATAAAGGGATGTATTTTCACCATCTAACTTTTCTAGTACGATTACTTCTTGAGTTTCAAATCCGTCCATATTTTGTAGAACACGGTCATCACTTGTTACCCCTATCGACCAAGGAACGTGCAATGTTCGTGGATATTTACAAGCATTTTTTCCCTTCTCTACTTCGCAAATGCATCTGCATCTGCATCTCGGAAAAAATATAATTTCGTAAGCATCTCATCACCGCAGTAATGATAGATTTCACGTGCTGCCTCTTCCCCGCCATGTAACATCTTCATATGAAACTCTGTAATCATTAATACTTTCTCAATAAACTCCTATTCGAAACCAAGTTCCATTAAAAAGTGGCAAGCGATGTGAGTACTGACATATTCGTGACCATAATACGAATGGTACCCTTTGAGCTTTTTAAATACACGGCAAAACGGTTTACCTGTATCATGGAATGCTGCAGCACTTTGCAGAAGAAATAAATCTTCCCCTACATAATTCTCTGTTAAATGAGCGTATACCATATATGTGTGCTGACATAATGGTAAGGAATGATAGGGGTTTCCTTGATTATATTGAAACATATCAGAAAAGAACGGGATGTTCTTCATGACAAATTGAACACCACACCCATGCGTCTCCTCCTGTTTCACCATTACAGTTTACTCTAAGTCCCGCTTTACTTGTTCGTTTATGGTTTCTTGTAGTTCGAATAAGACGATGCACAATCCGCTCTGATTTTATGTAATCTATTAGCTTGAATCGTTACTTAAATATAAAGGGTTTCTCGGAAACCTATCCTTTTTTTCCTAAGGCAGTGTAAATCGTAACCTCTGAATAACTCATGAATATCTTTATACCAATTGTGATATCTACAATTTTCTCCCCAAGCAGCAATCAACATATTTTCCATTAAAGTTTTTTATTTCCAATATTTCATCTAACTTCGTACGATTAATTACTTCCTGTAGTAGTCTTTCTACTGTATCTATTTTTATCTCATTTGGTTTTCTCAATATTTTTCACTTCTATTTTTTGATTGTTATGACTGGCACCTGCTCGGTGTCGGAAAATTCACTGTAACCATAATAAAGTAGAAAAAACAATAAAATAATTGTCCAAATAAATATAAAAACTTTATAACTATACTTCATATGAAAAACCTCATTTTCCCTATATAAGTGAATGTACATACACCTTATAAATCCAATTACATAAATTATTGGATATTTTAGCAGTAGAGAATCATTAAGTATTAGAAATTGTTATTCATAAACATATCCAAGAAATCTTCTAAAAAATATCATCTAGGCATTTTAACATTTTATCAAAATGCACAGATAATATTTTTACGTTTAGCTAAGTAATGCTTTTTATGTAATAAATCCTTATCTCTATTTCACCTTAATGTTTATATGTACAAGAGTCTGTGTAGCAACTAGACTGTACTTTAAATATGTACTAAATTGTGTGTGGGAAAGGAAGCACATTTTATTTAAAGTTTTTACTTTAAACCCCTTAATTAGTTGGTAGTCTTCTTCATTCAGACAGAAAGGAAATTTAAAGTGTGCACTTATTTTCAACTCAGACTCTTTACTACACACACTCCTATACACATAAAACATCTATAAATTTCGTAACATTACAGAAACAACAAGAAACATTAACGAAACAATAATAACATTAAGTAATAGTTTTGTAACACAAATGTAACACAATGTATTTAATCGTACAATACTTTTTTAGCTAATTATCAACAAAGTTCTGTTAATATCGTTCAAATTTAATAATGTTCCCATAAAGTATTACATATTGCTTGTGAAATGATTTTTCAAAATATAACGAATCATACCATGATGGAGGAATATTAATTCAATTTAAAAATAAATGGATTGATATCTTTCTAGCTTTTGTATCCCAATCATGTTGTAGAGCGGATTATGGTTATCCAATTAATGTAGGTGACCATGCACAAGCTAAGCCTTCTAAATAATTACTGTACCTAAAAAAAACAAGTAATTATACTTGTTTTTTTAGTTTACTTTCCAATATCGAAACAGTTTTATGTGCTTTCTTTTCCTGTCTACATTGGATGCATATCTTACTAAAGATAGCTTCTATTTTTTTTATGATTCTAGTGAAGTAATTAATTGCTGACGTTCTTTATCTCTATAAATTTTCATTTCATGTTTAAACTCGTAATTTCCTACTTCAAATCTAGCCCATTCCTTACTTGTCCAATATACTACATTTACATTTTCTCTTAAGATTGCAGAACACACATCCACTAATTCATCTTCGTAAAATGGAGCCTCTTTTGCTAATTCAAAAGCAAGCACTTTTGGATCCTTAGTTTTAATTTGAAGTTCCCTAGAGGTTTGCCCTAAATACTGCCATGGTGATGGTATTGATTGAACTTGGGCATTTCCCCTATCTTGAAACTGTGATGGAGAATCATTTGTTGAAGCAAATGTAGGTTTACTTACTCCTATTGCTGTTCCTAAAAAAATAGAACCAATAATAAGTTTTTTAATCATTTTTTCAGCTCCTTTAATAATTTTGGATATGCTTCATTTTTATACCACGTTCATGGTCATGTAAATGAAGAAAATTTGACATAATTATGCATTTTTCTTAAAAAATGCATATTAATTACGCACCTTAAATTTACCCAAAAACAAAATTATTGGTTTAATGAAACTTTTTTGTCATAAGTATACACTTTTTGTATAAAAATTAGTTTTTAAAATATTTGCATACTTATTGATAAAGCTTCCTGCTATCCGTTATTCGAAGCCAGTTTATCTCCACCTACTCACTTCGCATTCCTTGAAGAAGGAATCCTCTTGACTAAAATGATAAAAAAAGTTGGGGATTCCCCCAACTTTTTAATACGTCTATTGTCTGATTAAACCTGTAGATGTAACCCGATATGTTCTTTTCTTTCCTATATATTCCTGTTTTCCATTCTCAAGGTTAGTTAAAGTCGCTCGTGTTTTTTCCTTCGCCACTTCCCCTTCTATATGAGTAAATTCTATATAATCTCCCTCTTTTACAGGTACTGTTTGGGTTTCAGCATTTTGTTGTCTATTTCCTATAATTTCCTTATTGTACAAAACGCTACCAGATGAATTCTGGACTTTAATACTTGCATATGTGCTATTGAAATAAGAATGCGGCACACCAGCTTCTAATTTGATTTTCAGCTCTTCTGCTGTTTTATTATAATCTACTTTTGCAATTTCTCGATCACTATATCCTTTTAGGGACCATGCAAATTGTTTTCCATCTAGAATTGTTGTCTCTGGCATTTTTTCTACTTTCTTTAATCCCTCTTTTGTAACCTCATACCTTGCTGACTTTCCAATAGTCTCATTTTTATTATTTTCAAGATTCGTTAATGTTGCGCGTGTTTTTTCCTTTGCTGCTTCCCCTTCTATATGAGTGAATTCTAAATAATCTCCTACTTTTACAGGTACTGTTTGGGTTTCAGCATTTTGTTGTCTATTTCCCATAATTTCCTTATTGTACAAAACGCTACCAGATGAATTCTGGACTTTAATACTTGCATATGTGCTATTGAAATAAGAATGCGGCACACCAGCTTCTAATTTGATTTTCAGCTCTTCTGCTGTTTTATTATAATCTACTTTTGCAATTTCTCGATCACTATATCCTTTTAGGGACCATGCAAATTGGTTCCCTACTAAAATATCAGAATTTTCATTTGTAATTTCTACTTTTTTCTCTACAGTTCGATCAAATATGTCTGTTAATGTAATTTTAGCAAAAGCCGTTTGAGGCAATTGCATAGTTTGACTTACCTCAGTTTTGTAAGACTTAATATTATCGATTACTTTCAAAGGTTGTCCCATTAACTTTTCATTGTCATAGATTTCAATTTTCCCTTTAAACTGTGGAGTACTTTGTTCTTTCAATTTCCATGAAACATTTAATTTTCCATCTTCAAAGCGAGTATTTTGAATATCAAAATCTAAATTTCCCATTTCTGGTTGACTAGGCTGATTTATATTAAAGGTTTTTCCAGTACCAATAGTTGATTGAGTATTTCCTCCTGCCCTAACCCATAGATATTCTGAAGTTGCTCCTCCATCGTATTGATAGGACGTATCATGTTGCCCAGAGATACGCTGATTATTCCAAGAATTCCATTGTTTATCTGAAACTTTTCTGCTGTATCCATTTTTAAGACGTGCTTCTCTTACATCTTGTCCATTACCAGCCCAGTCCTCTTGAAACATCGATAAACCATAGTTAAATGCCACATTTGCAACTGGATGATCCATAATAGCAACTAACTTCCATTGATTTAATTTATTATCTTTTATCCACTGGCCAAACTTTGTATGGCCATCTTCTTGCCAAGAACGTAGAGTCATTCGATACCATTCACTATCTTTCCAATTATAAGTTGTTTGTACCTTTAGACCTGTTCCTTCTCCACCAAATCTACTGGCTTCTGAAGTCGGCGATAAATATTCAGCTTTTATTGCTTGGTTTGATGCTATTGGATCCCAAAGCGCAAAGTGAAGGGTACGTTTACCGAATTGATCAAAACCACTTTGTTGTTGGAAGCCCGCATAACCACCACCTTCTCCTCCCTGATTCCAGTTATGCACAGCCCAATATGTATAAGGTGCTGTTTGGACTGGTGACCAGTCTATGCTAATAATATCTGAAGCAGCAGTATTCTGTGGTGTTACATAAACTGATGGGGCATGAGATCGGGTTGCTGCCTCTGTACTAGAAATTGGTGCTCCATACATTGACAACATGGTACAAGCCGTTGAAACCATAACAATTTCTTTTATTTTTCCCCTTGTTTTTACTTTAAACATAACTTCCTATCTCCTTTTAAATTATTTTAGTTACATTGAATAATAACCCTATATATCCCTTTAAACAAATTACGTAATAAAGTAACATTAGCTTTAAAATCTAGATATATTTAATGTTTTTTTCACTGCTATTACTAATCAAATTATAGTATTTTGTATTAAAATCGTATGATTTAGGACTAAATATAAAGTGAAAATTTTATAAAATTTCATAAATATGTAGTTTTAGATATTTATGATGAAAGACCCACTAAATAACTTAATTGATTTTATGAAAGATTCCCTTACTTTATTGATTACACTATTAAACCTAGAATTGTTTACCAGAAAAATGTTATGTAAACTTTTAATTTTTCGATTAGAAAAAATAGTTTATCTATTTGCTGATATCTTATCATTAGTTAGAAAGAGCCTACTTAAAAACGTAGACTCCTTTAGGTATCCAAACGTTACATATATAACAAACATAAAAAAATAACATCGAATTCTTCTGTTAGTTTATTTAATATTTAATGACGTAGATAATGTATTCCAAGGTGCATTTGTAGATGTATTTTGATATTTAAATTGCCCATTTTGCTGTCCTGAAGCATCCCATTTATATTCCCATCCATCCACTGTTCTATCCCCATTTATATCAATCATCTTAGAATCTACTTTTTTTAGTTTTTGACCACTCATTTGAGCAATTGGATTTCTACCATATCCCATTTCATTTGTATAAATGTATAAATAGCTCCCTCCGTGATCTTTAGCTGTACTTAAATTATTAGGACCAATAAATTCAACCCCGCCTAATTGAGATTCAACTTTTACCACATTTAATGATGTTAATGGTGGTGCAGGTGCTGCGGATACATCAGTCGCTAAGCCAACTGTTGCTCCCACTAATAATGATGAAACTCCTATAATCATTCTTTTTAGCATACTCTCATCCCCTTTCGATTTAATACAAATTGATTCTATCATAATAATTTCATACATTTCCTTCCCTTTAAAAGAGTTAACAAAAAGTACCTATTTACATATGAAATTGTGCATATTCATTGCTTTTTACCATTTATACTTATCATAAATCATACTAAAGCATAATTAGTTCTCTCCCCTGATTGACTTACTACATTTGGCCCCATCTCAAGGTGACTATTCTAAGAACTAAAAAATGATACATAGTTCACTGGTTTAACAAACAAATAATAGAATTGCAAAGTCAACTTAATTTAAGTTGGCTTTTCCTCTAATATTATAAGCAAGATCCACCACTTGCATCAATTAACTCACCAGTTATCCAACGACTGTCTGATGATGAAAGAAAACCTACAATATCAGCTATATCATTAGGTTCCCCCCACCTATTAAAGGTCGATAAACCTGCAGCATATTTTTGTCCATCTTGGTTGCCCAATGTCTCAGCATTCATTTCTGTGTTAATTATGCCTGGGAGAATTGCATTTACTGTAATACCACGAACACCAAGTTGTTGAGCTAAAGTATGAGTGAGTGTATTTATTGCCCCCTTAGATATACTGTAGGCAAAAACACTTGGGGAGGCTACCCTTGTGACAAAAGACGAAATATTTATAATCCTTCCCCCATCTTTTAAACGTGGCAAAGCCTTCTGAATAATGAAAAATGGAGCTTTCACATTAATATTCATAACCTCATCAAAAGACTCCTCTGTAGATTCCTCTAATGTTAAAACCTGCCCAATTCCAGCGTTGTTTACAAGGATATCAAATGTAGTATTACCTATATATTTTTGAAGAGATTGATCCATCATTGAATACAAGTTATTAATGCCATTAAAAGTACTTAAGTCTGCACGAATCGCAAATGCGGAACCGCCATCTTGTTTAATTTTATCCACTACACTTTCTGCTTCTTCTTTTCTTTTACTATAGTGAACAACGACTAACGCACCAGCATGTGCCAAATGTAATGCAATACTTCGGCCTATTCCTCTACTAGCCCCTGTTACTAATGCAATTTTCCCCTTCAATTTATTCATCTCATCATCCCCTTGTTTAAAAAATTCTACTTAGTTATATCACAAGATACCCTTTGAAATGTTGCTCACTAATTTGATATCCATAAAACCAAAAGGCCCACTCATAATTATAAGAGTCGGCCTTTTCACTTCACATATTCATTTGCTTTACATACAGCCTCTCTAACTGTTGTGTACTTTGTACTAAGTATAATAAGGAATCTTGATGGTATTATAGGTAAAGCCAGCTTAAACTAAAGTTAATTCATGTACATTTTGCTTAGAGTTTCTACCTTTAAACAGTTCGTTTAGGCTTCTATGCATATATTCAACAATATTTCAGCAATGCCTGTATTTTTCATCTTTCATATTTTTGTTTCTTAGGCATGAGCATACTTAGAAAAATCCTAAAAACTAGTTGATAATCTTTTAGAATTTAATTTTCCTATAATACTCTTTGCTATTTCTTCAATATTTTCATTTAGAAAGAAATGACTACCTTCAAAAGAATGAAAAGTACACGTTTTACTTGTATATTGCTTCCATTTTATTACTTGATCATATGTAGTAAATTCATCATTTTTCCCATTAAATATAAGAAAATCAATATCACATGGTTGTATATTATTTTCATGAATATATGTCTCGACAATCTTAAAATCTGCTCTTAAAATAGGGAGAAAAATCTCCATTAATTCTTCTGATTGAAGTACCCCAGATGGTGTACCTCCCATTGCAATAACTTCTCTTTTAAATTGTTCATTAGGAAGATTATATCGGATATTTTTTATTTTACTATTTGGATGGTTTCTACCGGATAAAACAAGAAATTCGGGTAATTCGTTATTAGAACCCTGTATTTTTCTAGCTACTTCATAAGCAATCAAACTCCCCATGCTATGCCCGAATAGAATGTACGGTGAAGCGTCTATTTGCTTAACTATACTAGTGTAGGCATCATTTACGGCCTCTTCCATACCTTGGTACAAGCTTTCTTCAATTCTATATCCTCTACCAGCTAATTCTATCGGGACTACTTCAATATATGGATTAAAGTAATTTTTCCATTTTGCGTAGTTAAACGCAGATCCCCCAGCATGTGGAAAGCAAAAAAGTTTAGTCTTCTGCATTGATTTTCTCCTTACTTTCAAATTTGTATATAGTTTGGCAAATTGTATAAATGTCTTTAATTATTATCTCTTGCGGAAATTCATCTCTTGTTGCACAAGCAGATAACTTATAATTTGGATCAATGTTATATTGTTTAAAGTAAAAGTTTTTAGGTATATTCTTGTATGAAATTGAAGTTCGTGATTCTTTTTTTATAGAGAATGAATTTAATGGGGTATAAAGCCCTTTTCCAATCGTTTTTATATAGCTTTCTTTTAATGTCCATAAATCATAAAAATAATTAATTTTTTCATTAGAATTCATATTAGATATATCATAAAATTCTTCCGCTGAAAAAAATTCTTTTGCTAATTTAAAAGCCTCTATTTCTGAAACTTTTTCTATATCAATACCCACGTTAAAATTAGCAGTAGTACAAACCACCCATTCTCCTGAATGAGACACATTAAAATGAAAGTCAGAAATTTTTTCAACAAAAGGTTTTCCATACTTATTATATATAAATCTAATTTCTTTATTATTAATTTTATACTTTTGGCAGATTAGAGATCGGATTAGTAAATCTCCTATTAGAGTTCTATTAATGTCGCATGAATTTAATAAACGCTTCATTCGTTCTTTCTTCTCATTTGAAACTAAGTTACTAAGTTGCTTAAACAAATGACTTTCAATATTCTTTGGTATTTTCACAGCTTGAATTTGTATAATAAATCACTTCCTTTTTTAAAGAATTACTTCATATATGAACGTTACGGAAATTCAAATTAACTTTATTCTATTGCATATACAATAGAATAGGTGCATATTTACATATCAATGAAAATATGCACCTTTCCTCAGTAATATCATCAGGCATTCGCTTCTATTACAAAGATTTCATAGTATTTACATCATACTATGGGTAACTCATAAAGATTTCTATGTCTCTACCAATTACTTTTTACATTATCCCCTTAAAAAGTAATGCTCTTAATATATTCATTATTCCCTACACTTGATATGCAGGTATTGGTCTACCCTTTTCGTTCATTGCATTGCATCTTTTATACTCTCTACTTTTCCGTTAATAAAATGGATTTCTCTTTTATTCCTTCAAATTCATTTAGTAGATACATAGCTATTTTTTCAACTGCAGGTGAATCCACTATTTCTTCATGTGATCCAGGGACTGAATACCTATTTACTCTACCTTTTAATAAAGGTCCCCAATCTGTAAACAACTCTTTTCCTTCCTCAGCACTAAAGTAGAGAACTTCTCCAGAGTATGGTATTAAATCATGCTCTGCCATTATGTTCAGGCATTTCCTATGCGCATTGATAACTTGCTTCAAATTGATAAGATCTGCATCAGGCGTGAGTACTCCTTCCATAATTAATTGCTCCACAAGCATATCTTGTTTATGGACAAGGTCTCCTTCCTGCTCAGTAAGATCTCTAGGAATGAAATGCTCATATATATATGAGAGCATATCCTCACTTGTTTTATGATCCTGCTTTGAAGGTACTTTAGTATCCATGAGTACCAACAACTCAACTTCCTCACCTTGATTCTTTAATACAGTTGCGATTTCATAAGCAATCGTACCGCCTAAAGACCATCCTCCAAGACGATATGGACCTTCTGGCTGAACACGTTTTATTTCTTCCATGTAAAGTTGAATTACTTCCGGCAAAGTTAACTCGTCAATTTCTTTCTTTTCTATAAGAGGATTCTGTAAACCATAAAATGAACAACGGCTCTTAAGCAATCTTGCTAGTTGAATGTAACAGAATACATTCCCCATAAACGGATGAACGCAGAAGAAAGGTCTTTTCTCTGATTCTTGTAGTGGAACTAGCGCTGCTACTGATTTCGTCATATCATGCTTATCACGAATAAGGCATGCGATTCCTTCCACTGTTGGATTCTTAATCAATGTAGACACCTTAATCTCTTTTCCAAACTTCTCCCTAATTTTTGAAACTAATTTAATTACAAGGAGAGAGTGTCCTCCTCTATTAAAGAAATCATCATTTACATAGACATCTTCTATCTGTAACACATCCTGCCAGATTTTAATCAACTGATATTCAATTTCATCCCTTGGAATGATTGGTGTAGAAAAGTTATTTTCTCTTAAAATAGTTAAATTGTTCAATGCCTTTCGATCAACTTTTCCATTCGTTGTAAGAGGAATCTCGTCTACCTTAATAAAGTGTGCGGGAACCATATAATTCGGTACTTGTGTCTTGAGATATTCACGCCAATCATGCATACTACCATCTCCAACTACATAAGCAACCAATCTCTGCTCTCCTAATTTATCCTCTGTTACCAAAACTACTGCTTCTTTTACCAATGGATGCCTCTCTAGATTCGCTTCAATCTCTTCAAGTTCAATACGAAAGCCCCTAATTTTTACTTGATTATCAATTCTTCTCAAGTAATCTAAATTACCATCAGGTAAATAACGAACCAAATCTCCCGTACGATATAAACGCTCTTCTTCATTAAATGGATGACGGATGAATCTCTCTGCTGTTAATTCTGGGCGATTCAAGTATCCTCTCGCTATACCTGCACCCCCAATATATAGCTCACCTGTTACACCAACTGGAACAGGTAACAAATTTTTATCTAATACATAAGTTTGAACGTTCGGCAACGGACGGCCAATTGTTACTCTCTTACTATCTTTTTTGATATGATAGCATGTTGCATCAACCGTACATTCTGTAGGACCGTATACGTTATAAAAATCAATTTTTTCTGTCTCTACTAGCTGTTCCCATAATGACGGCATAATTGCTTCACCACCGACTAATATCTTACTTGGTACATGAACATCAGCACTTATTTCTAGCAATCCTCCATCTATAAGTAATTGAAGTAATGAAGGTGTCATATCAAACATTTCCAATTTATTCTCCCTAATATAGGACACAAATTGTTCCGGATTAGTGCGAACTTCACTTGGGATAATATATAAACTTGAACCATAAAGCAACATTTGTAATTGCTGAATAGATACATCAAAGGCAATTGACGCATTCAAACCGACGCGCATATTATTAGGTATTTCATGTGAGAAAACTTCTTTTTGTAAACCATAGGATAGGTTTATTACAGAATGGTGCTGTACTAAAGCCCCCTTTGGATTCCCTGTCGAACCAGAAGTGTAGATAACATACGCTAAGTTTTCCCCTGTCACCTCACATGTTGGTGAAAGTTTGCTTTCTCGAGAAATCATGGCTTGATCCCTATCTAGGCAAACTACCTTGATTTCTTTAGGTATCCAGCCCACTAATACCTCATTCGTAACTAACACTTGAATATCTGTGTCTTCTAAAATATATCGTAGGCGGCTTTCCGGATTCGATGGATCCAATGGAACATAGGCTGCTCCGGCCTTCCAAATTCCCATTAGACCAACAACCATCTCAACTGATCGATCAAAGCAAAGGCCAACTAATGACTCTGTCCCAATTCCACATTTCTGTAAATGATGGGCTAATTGATTAGCTCTTTCATTCAGCTCTCGATATGTTAGTTGCTGTTTTTCATCTACCACTGCCAACGCGTCAGGCGTACGATTTACTTGCTCTTCGAATAGTTGATGGATTGCATTCTCACGTGGATAGGATATAGTATTATTATTCCATTCTTCCAATAGCTTTCTTTGTTCAGCTTCCGTAATATATACTAGCTCCGATAGATTTTGATCAATGTTTTTGAGCATTTGCATTAACACTTTGTGTAAATGACCCAGCATTCGTTCAATGGTTACTCTATTAAACTTACTACGGTCATACATTAACTTTAACGATAACTGGATTCCTGGAACTACAGCTAACCCTAATGGGTAGTGGGTTTCTTCTCCCCCTTCCAATTCACCAATTTCCAGATTTTCTGAAGACTCCTCTTTCACTGGATAATTTTCAAACACATATAAACTATTGAACAGCGGTATTCCTCTAGGAACTTCACTCCACGCCTGAATCTCTGTCAAAGAAGCATACTCATATTGTCTTCTTTCTATCTCTTCCTCTTGTATCTTCTGCAACCAATCTATTAATTTTATATCATCCATCAATTGAATTCGCGTCGGTGACGTTGTAATGAAAGGACCTACGATGTTTTCAACATCAATAATCTCCGTAGAACGCCCTGAGCTTGTTACACCAAAAACAATGTCATTTTCTCCACTATATCGGCTCATGAGATATGCCCATGCACCTTGAATTACTGTACTCAAAGTAAGTTTATTGCGTTTCGCCCATCCTTGTAACGCTTGAGTCTGCTCTTCTGATAAATACGTAACCTTCTCTGTGTAACCTTTTTCTTCCTCTTTACTTTCTAAGCCCAGTAAAGTTGGTGCAGTAAAACCTTTTAGCTTCTCTCTCCAGAATTGTTCCGCCTGCTCCTTATCTTGTTCTCTGAGCCATTGGATATATTTCTTATATGGTGAGGACTTAGGTAACTTCACAGCTTCTCCATTCATTCTCTTTTGATAGACTGTAAGTAATTCATTAAATACTAATGGTAAACTCCATCCATCCAGTAAAATATGGTGATGGGTCCAAACAATCCGATATTCTTCCTCACCTTCTTGAATGACTGTTACCCGCATCAATGGTGCTTCATCAAATTGGAAGGCTTGTTTTCGATCTAATTCCAAAAAGACTTTTCTTTTTTCCTCTATCTCTTCACTCGTCATTGTACGCCAGTCTTCTTTGTTCACTTTAAATGGGATATTTTCATACACCACTTGTACAGGTTCTTCAATTTCGTCCCATACAAATGCTGTACGAAAAATTTCATGCCGCTGAATTACAGATTTCCACGCCTGCTCAAATGTAGGAATATTCATTTTCCCTCGAATCATAAAACTCAATTGCACTATATACGGTGCAACATGTTCATCCCCTTGGTCATGCAATGTGTGGAAAATCATACCTTCTTGCAAAGGTGATAATGGATATAAATCAGTAATTTGATTGTTCTTTCCGCGATGCATTTTGTTTAGTACATTTGTCAAACCTTCTTGGCTAAGATTAGCCATTGCAAAATCCGAAATGGTCAGTGCAGATTCTCTATCTGAAAATTGGATCAATGTACTCAGTTGATATAGCATATTCTGTGCAATACTTTGAATCGTTGATTTGGCAAATTGTCCAACATTGTATACCCAAGTGAATTGAAGTTTTCCATCCGTTACAACCCCAATTACATCAATTACATGCGATCGCTTAGAACCGGCAGCATGATCTAAACGCTTAAATTCGTTCTCTGGAATAAACATTGCATCGCTAGAAAACAATTGGTCAAATTGTCCAAGATAGTTAAAACTAATAGACGGTGTATATTGGAAGCTTAATTGCTCACACATTGTTGCGTTCATGTAACACAACACCCCATAATCAACACCCTTATTAGGAATTTTGCGAACTTGTTCTTTAACTGCTTTTAATGCTGCAATTGGCGTATTAGCATTAGTAATATTTAAATGAACTGGGTAAATACTTGTAAACCATCCCACGGTTCTCGATAAATCAACATCTTCAATAATCTCTTCTCGACCATGTCCCTCTAAATCTACGCTTAATATCGGCTGCCCCGTACATGCTGCTGTAGCTTGTACCAATGCTGCTAATAATACTTCATTGATTTGGACACGGTGAGTGCTTAAAGTCTCTTGCAATAACATACGGGTCTCATTCTCGTTTAACACCACAGTAATTTCCTCAGTTACTGCGCTTACTGGATTACTTATAGTACCATCTACTGGCAGTATAACTACGTCTTGTTCAGCCTGCTGCTCCCAGTAATGTAGCACTTCTTTTGATATTCCAGTTTCAGCGTAATGTTGTAATTTCTCCGACCATTCTTTAAAAGATGTACTCTTCATAGGTAATTGATTTTTTTGTCCTTGGACTGCTTGCGTATACGCTGTTTGCAAATCTTCCAATAAAATTCGCCAAGAAACACCATCCACAGCTAAGTGATGAATTGTCCAAAATAATCGGCCAGTCTTCTCATCTTCATCAAAATACACCATTCTCATTAAAGGACCATCATGTAAATTCAATCTTTCTTGTGCAACATTAATCTCTTTTTGAATAACTTCATGCCAATCCGCTTCCGGCACTTCGTCTAATGAAATGACAGTCAGCATCAATTGTTCTTTAATTCCTTCATTCCACTGTTCCCAAGTCCCATTAGGTAAACGTTCATATCTTAAACGCAGGGCATCATGATGAAGTAGAAGGCTACGCGCTGCCTTTTCCAGTGATCCTATGTCCAATTTTTCTTTCGTTCTAAAGAACATGGATTGATTCCAATGATGTGGATTAGGATGATTTTGTGCAAAAAACCTTTGCTGAATAGGTGTAAGTATCGTCTCTCCAGTTATAATTCCTTGTTCAGCTTGTACACCTTGTTCTTCTTTGACTACTTGCGCCAACTCAGCAATCGTTTGGTGTTCAAATAGTTGTTTTGGTGTCAACTGTAAACCAGCTTGCTTTGCACGAGAGACAATCTGAATGCTAAGAATTGAATCTCCACCAATTTCAAAAAAGTTATCATAAATACCAATACGTTTTGAACCTAGCACACGTTCCCAAATGATAGAAAGCTTATGTTCACGTTCATTTCTTGGGGCCGCGTAGCCTTCTTGTGTTCCTTGATAATCTGGTATAGGTAACGATTTCCGATCAACCTTTCCATTTATGGTTAGCGGTAATTCTTTCATTTCGACAAAGTAGGAAGGTATCATATGGATTGGCAGTTTTGTTTTAAGATACTCTCGCCATTCTTCTAAACTACCTTCGCCCACTACATAAGCTACTAATCTCTTATCTCCCGACTGATTTTCCCTAACTATTACAACTACCTCTTTTACCAAGTCATGCTCTTGTAAAGTCGACTCAATCTCCCCAAGTTCGATTCGAAATCCTCTAATCTTCACTTGATTATCCATTCTTCCTAAGTAGTCTATATTACCATCTGGAAGATATCTCACAAGATCGCCTGTTCTATATAACCTCTCGCCTTCTTTGAATGGATGAGAAATAAATCGTTCGGATGTTAACTCTGGACGATTCAAGTACCCCCTTGCTAGACCTGCTCCTCCGATATAAAGTTCCCCCATCACACCAACTGGAACTGGTAACCTATTTCTATCTAATACATAAGTTTGGACGTTAGGCAATGGACGCCCAATTGTTACTCTCTTACTATCTTTTTTGATATGATAGCATGTTGCATCAACCGTACATTCTGTAGGACCATATACATTATAAAACTGTATTTTATCAGTCTCTACTAGCTGTTCCCATAATGACGGCATAATTGCTTCACCACCAACCAGTACCTTACTTGGAACATGAATGCCATCGCACGTTTCTAACAATCCGACATCTATAAGTAATTGAAGCAATGAAGGTGTTATATCAAAGATTTCTAACTTGTTCTCCCTAATATAAGCTACAAACTGCTCCGGATCACTTCGTACTTCATTTGGAATAATATACAAACTTGAACCATAAAGCAGCATTTGTAATTGCTGGATAGATGCATCAAAGGCAATTGACGCATTTAAACCGACATGCATGTTAGATGGTATCTCATGTTCGAAAACCTCTTTTTGTAAACCATGTGACAAGTTTAGTACAGAATGATGCTGTATCAAGACACCCTTTGGATTCCCCGTTGATCCTGAAGTATAGATAACATACGCTAAGGTTTCTCCTGTTACTTCACATTTTGGTGAAAGAATGCTTTCTTGTGAAATCATTGCTTGATCCCTATCTAGACAAACTATCTTCATTTCTTTAGGTATCCAGTCTTCCAATGACTCGTTCGTAACTAATACTTGAATTCCAGTGTCCTCCAAAATATATCGTAGGCGACTTTCTGGATATGATGGTTCTAATGGAACATAGGCTGCTCCAGCCTTCCAAATCCCCATAATACTAACAACCATCTCAACTGAACGTTCAAAGCAAAGTCCAACCAATGATTCATTCCCAATTCCGCATTGCTGAAGATAGTGGGCCAATTGATTAGCTTTTTCATTCAGCTCTCGATACGTTAACTGCTGTTTTTCATCTACCACTGCTACCGCATCAGGTGTACGATTTACTTGCTCTTCAAACAGCTGATGAATCGTACTTTCCTGTAGATATGCTACAGCATCATTATTCCACTCTTCCAACTGTTTTTGCTGTAATCCTGATAATATAGGCAACTTAGCTAATGATTTATCAGGATTCTCCACGATTACATTCAACCAGTTCCCAAAATGTTCAGCCATGGATTCAATAGTTAAGCTGTCAAATAAATCAGTTCTATAAACAAAAGTAAGTAATAAACCCTCTTCCACTTCTGCAGCAGTTAAACTTAAATCAAACTTAGCGATAGGGGCATTACTTTCCATTACTTCTATATTTCTTCCATGTAGTTCTGGTAGCTTCTGTCCCGTATTTTGCAAAGTAAACATGGTTTGGAAAATCGGAGAATGGCTTGTATTTCGTTCAGGTTGGATAACCTCTACAATTTTCTCAAACGGAACATCTTGATACTCATACGCCTTCAATGCTTTTATCCGTACTTGAGACAACAACTCTTGAAATGCCGGTGCATTACTTAAATCAGCTCGATAAACCAATGTATTGACAAAGAAACCAATCAGTCCTTCAATTTCTCGATAATTTCGATTTGCAATTGGGCTACCAACAATAATATCCGTTTGTCCCGTATAACGAGCAAGGAAACTTTGATACGCTGCCAATAAGGTCATGAAAAGTGTGGCCCCTTCTTGACGACTTAGTTCGTTTAATTTATCCAGTAATGAGCGCGATAACAAAACATTATGAGTTAATCCATGGTGGGTTTGCACTGGCGGACGCGGACGATCCATTGGCAACATTAAGACTGGTAACTCACCGGATAATTCTTCCTTCCAATACGCAAGTTGTTGATATAGTAATTCATCTTTCAACCATTCTCTTTGCCACTGAGCAAAATCGGCATATTGAACTGGTAGTGGTTCCAGCTCTGCTTGTTTTTCACCAATCGCATTCTCATAAAATGCCATCCATTCTTGAAGTAAGATTTCCATCGACCATCCATCTGAGATAATATGATGCATATTACACAGAAGAATCCATTCTTCTTCTGAAATTCTTATGAGTTTCCCACGGAACAATGGCCCTTGTTCTAAATCAAATGGAGATTCGACTTCAGTTTGAATCCATTGCTCCAACTTTCTTTCTCGCTCCTCTAATGAAAGCTTAGTTAAGTCCATTTGCAGAAGCGGACGGAAAACGTACGGTTGAATCTGCTGGATAGGATGGCCATCCTCTTCATAAAATACAGTCCGCAAAGATTCATGACGCTCTATCAACTGATTCCATCCCAACTCCAATGCCTCAGGTAACCAATTCCCTGTAAGACGGCATGCCATTGGCATATTATAAAGTGCACTATTAGGTGCAAATTGATCAATAAACCATAAGCGCTGTTGGGCATAAGACAGTGGAATATTTCCCCCTCGTTCTATCGGCATCAATGGTGGAATTTCTCGTTTTTCGCTCCCCTTACGTAACTGATCTATTCGTTTCGATAATGCCTCGACCGTTGAATATTCGAACAGTTCACGTACTGGCAATTTGATTTGAAAGACCTCCTGTAAGCGTGAGACCACTTGTGTAGCAAGTAGAGAGTGACCACCGAGCTCAAAGAAAGAATCCTGAACATCAATGTCTCTTATTCCTAGCACTTGACTCCACACTGAAGCAATAAGTTCTTCCAGCGGAGTTCTTGGGTATACAGTATTTTCAGCGGATTGTTCACTAAGTATAGGCAATGCCTTCAAATCAAGTTTTCCATTCGGTGTAAGTGGTAAAAATTCCATCTCAATAAAGTTTGTTGGAACCATGTAATTAGGTAAATGTGTTTGTAGATGTTCTCGCCATTCATGGACACTTCCTTCACCAACTACATAAGCTACTAATCTCTTATCACCTTGATTATCCTCTCGCACCAATACAACAGCTTCTTTCACAGAAGAATGCGCCTGCAAAACAGCTTCTATTTCTCCCAATTCAATCCGGAAACCACGAATTTTCACTTGGTCATCTATACGTCCATGGAACTGGAGATTACCATCAGAAAGATAACTTGCTTTGTCTCCTGTATAATAGAGACGTTCTCCTGACTTGAAAGGATGTGGAATAAATTTTTCCTTTGTAAGATCCGGACGATTAGCATATCCACGTGCAAGACTCTTCCCTCCAATATAGAGATCTCCAATTACACCAATTGGTACTAGCTGAAGATGAGAATCTAACACATAAACTTCTGTATTCGCAATCGGTCGACCAATCGATGGCGTACCTGTTGTCACTCCTACAGGTACATAACAATCTGTGGTAACAACGGTATTTTCCGATGGACCATACTGATTAATTACCGCAAAAGGAATATCGTTAGATGGATACTGTGTTAATTGATCCCCACCAGTAATGATAAAACGAAGATCCGTTTTATCTGGCCAAGATAATTTCAAGAGTCTTTCCAGAATAGGCGTAGGTGCAAAACTAGCTGTTATTCGTGAATCAATGAGCCAGTCCCTTAGTGCTTCTGGATTAATTCTCAGTTCCTCTGTTGACAAGTAGAGTGCTGCACCAGCAGTTAGATACGGCCAAATCTCCTGGACAGCCGAATCAAAAGCAACCCCTGCAATCTGAGTCGCACGATCCTCTGCTGAAATACGATAAACTTCTTGATGCCAAGAAACCATATTCATTAATGAGCGATATTCAACCATAACACCCTTCGGTTTTCCTGTAGAACCAGAGGTATAGACAATATAGGCTAAGTTCTCTGGATTTATTTGACGTGTAGGTGCAATTACGCTTTCCACCGTTAATTCTTCTAACCTCACCATTTCGACGTGTGCGAAATGTCCTTCTTGTACTTCCGCCGTCACTACAAATTGAATTCCTGCATCTTCAATCATGTATTCTAACCTTGATTTTGGATACAACGGGTCTAAAACAACATAAGCTCCACCAGCTTTTAAAATGCCTAGTAAACTTGCCATTAGCTCTGCTGACCTCGGAAGATAAACTCCCACCACTGACTCTGGGGCTACTCCCTTTCGCTGTAAAACATTTGCCAACTGATTTGCTTGTATATCCAGTTCACCATAAGTCCACTGTTTTGTTTGATCAACTATCGCAATCGCATCAGGACGCATTGCTACTTGCTCCTCAAATCTTTCGCAAATAAGACCCTGATGGGACATTTCCATTACAGTGTCATTCCATGTTTCTAATAACAAATTACGCTCGGGTTCCGATAGCATGCTCAGGTCATGCAACGGATTTTGTGGGCGATGAGAAACTTCATATAGCCATTTCTCAAAGTGTCCTGCCATCCGTTCAATAGTAGTAGCATTGAATAAATCCTTATTGTATTCAAAAGTAAAAAGTAATCCCTCTTCTGTCTCAACTGCCATCACACTTAAATCAAACTTTGCAATTGGACTATGGCTTTCTATCATTTCAATACTTCTACTAGATAACACCGGAAACTCTTGTTTCATATTTTGCAAGATGAACATAGTCTGGAAGATTGGCGAATGACTTGTACTTCGCTCCGGTTGCACAACTTCTACAATTTTTTCAAATGGGATATCTTGATATTCATACGCCTTCAATGCCTTTTGACGAACCTGATACAGTACATCTTGAAATGTCGGTCCACCACTCAAATTAGTTCGATAAACCAGCGTGTTAACGAAGAAACCAATTAGTCCTTCAATTTCTCTATAATTCCGATTCGCAATTGGGCTTCCGACCAAAATATCTTCTTGTCCCGTATAACGAGATAGAAAACTTTGATACGCAGCCAACAGCGTCATGAAGAGTGTAGCCCCTTCTTTTCGGCTAAGTTCATTCAATTTATCATGTAGCGTGCTTGGCAAAACTAGAGTGTATGTCGACCCGTGATGAGTTTGTATTGCAGGACGCGGGCGATCCATAGGAAGTTGGAGTACAGGAAGCTCCCCAGACAATTCTTCCCTCCAATATTGAAGTTGTTGATCAAGCACTTCCTCCTTCAGCCATCCTTTTTGCCACTGAGCAAAGTCGGCATATTGAACCGGTAATGGTTCAAGTTCCGCCACCTTTCCATCCGTTGCTTTCTCATAAAATGCCATCCATTCTTCAAGTAGGATTCCCATTGACCATCCATCTGAAATGATATGATGTAAAGTACAAAGGAGTATCCATTCTTCCTCTCCCACGTGCAAAATACTCGTCCTGATTAATGGACCCTCTGTTAAATCAAATGGCACTTCTGTTTCTTGTTGAATGAAACGTTTAACCTCTTCTTCTCGGTCTTCAGAAGAAAGCATAGTTAAATCCGTTTTCGGAATTGATTGAAAAGCATACGATTTAATTTGCTGTACGGGTTGACCATTCACTTCTTGAAAGACCGTCCGCAGTGATTCATGACGTTCTATTAGTTGATTCCATCCCGTTTCCAATACTTCAAGTAGCCAATTCCCTGTAAGACGGCATACCATTGGCATATTGTAAAGGGCACTATTAGGTGTAAATTGATCAATAAACCATAAACGTTGTTGGGCATAAGATAGTGGAATAGCTTCTCCTCGCTCCATCGGTATTAGTGGCGGAATCTCTCGTTTTTTATCTCCTTTACGTAGCTGTTCTAATCGCTTTGCCAGTGACTCCACCGTTGTATATTCAAATAGTTCACGTACTGGTAATTCGATTTGAAAAATTTCCTGTAAACGTGACACTACTTGAGTAGCTAGTAGTGAATGACCACCGATTTCAAAAAAGGAATCCTGCACACTAATATTTTTTATTCCTAACACTTGGCTCCAAACGGAAACAATGAGCTCCTCCACTGGTGTTCGTGATGAAGTAATATCTTCACTTATGAACTGTTCTTCTAATTCCAATAATGCTTTCCGATTCACTTTACCATTTGGAGTGAGTGGCATACCTTCAATTTGGAAAAAGTATGCCGGAACCATATAATGTGGTAATTGCTTCTTGAGATATTCACGCCACTCTCCAGTATCCCCTTCACCCACTACATAAGCTACTAACTGCTTATCTCCTGGTCGATCTTCCTTCACCAACACGACTGCCTCTTTTACAGATGAGTGATCATGTAAAGCTGCTTCAATTTCTCCCAATTCAATTCGGAATCCTCTAATTTTGACTTGGTTATCTATTCTTCCAATATATTCTAAGTTACGATCATTCATATATCTCACCAAGTCACCCGTTCGATATAATCGTTCCCCGTCCTTAAAAGGATGCGGAATAAAACGTTCAGTAGTTAAATCCGGTCGATTGAAGTAGCCACGTGCCAATCCTACTCCTCCAAGGTAAAGTTCCCCTGCCACACCAATCGGGACCACTTGTTGATATTGATCTAACACATACAACTCTGTATTATCAATCGGACGACCAATCGGAATAAGCATTGCCTCTTTTTCTAAATCACAATCGTAATAAGTCACATCCACAGTCGCTTCAGTAGGACCATACAAGTTAATTAACTTTGTTTGCTGAACATTGTAAAAGATCCCCTTAAACCGGCGAACCTGCTCAGTGTTTAACGCTTCTCCACTAGTAAAAACTTGAATTAAAGACGATACATCCCTTTTCGAATTATATAGTTCCATATAATCTAAAAAAGTAGATAACATCGACGGAACAAAGTGCATGGTGGACACACGATATCGTTCAATATACTCCTCAATCACCACAGGATCTTTCTCTCCTCCTGGTGGAAGTAAACAAACACGTGCTCCTACAAATGACCACCAAAATAATTCCCAGACAGAAACATCAAATGAAAACGGTGTCTTTTGTAGGATTGTATCGTCCTCGGACAATGGGTATTTTTTCTGCATCCACTGTAGACGGTTGATAACGGAATGATGTTCAATCATTACCCCCTTTGGATTTCCCGTCGAACCCGAAGTGTATATAATATAGGCTAAGTTATTTGCTGTTACTCCACTCACCGGAGCTAAATTACTCTCTTTAGAAATCATTACTTGATCCCGGTCTAAACAAATTGCTCGAATATCTTTAGGTAACCAGTCCTGTAGTGCCTCTTTTGTTAACAGCACTTGAATTTGTGAATTCTCCAAAATGTATCTCAGGCGGTTTTCGGGATAACTTGGGTCCAGTGGGACATAAGCCCCACCTGCTTTCAAAATCCCAAAGAGACCAATAATCATATCAGGAGAACGTTCAATACATATACCGACTAATGATTCAGGTCCGATACCTCGTTTTTGTAGAAAATGTGCCAATTGATTCGATTTTTCATTCAGTTCTTGATACGTTAGCTTTCCACCCTCATAAACTACCGCCACTGCATTAGGTGTCCGTGCAACTTGCTGCTCAAATAGCTCATGAATCATACAATCATGACCATAAACTACGTCCGTATCATTCCATTCTTCTAGGAGTTGTTTTTGCTCAGTATCCGATAACATTGACAGCTTTGTATATGATTCATCTGGATGATACGTGATTTCATTTAGCCAGTTCTCAAAATGTCCTGCCATACGTGCAATGGTACTACTATCAAATAAATCCGTGTTGTATTCAAATGAGACGAATAGACCTTCTTCCACTTCATAGGCAGTTAAGCTCAAATCAAATTTAGCAATAGACATATTACTTTCTACCATTTCAATACTTCTATTAGGCAAATCTAGTCGTTCTTGTTTTATATTTTGTAGCGTAAACATGGTCTGAAATATAGGGGAATGACTCGTGCTTCGTTCAGGTTGCACAGCTTCTACCACTTTTTCAAATGGTATATCTTGATATTCGTAAGCTTTTAACGCCTTTTTCTTTGTTTGGTTCAAAATCTCTCGAAAAGTAGGGATGCCACTCAAATCTGATCGGTAAACCAACGTATTAACAAAGAAACCAATTAATCCTTCTACTCCCTTATGGTTCCGATTTGCAATCGGACTACCAACTAGAATATCTTTTTGTCCCGTATAACGAGCAAGAAAGCTCTGGTATGCGGCCATTAAAGTCATAAATAAAGTAGATCCTTCTTGTCGACTTATATCCTTCAATTGACTAAGCAATTTATAAGGAAAAATTACGTGATGCGTAGCCCCAGAGTAAGTCTGCTTAACCGGTCGAGGTCGATCCACTGGCAGTTGTAAAATAGGAAGCTCACCAGATAATTCTTCTTGCCAATACGTAAGCTGACGATTTAGCACATCACCTTGCAACCACTCCTTTTGCCACTTCGCAAAGTCTGCATATTGAATGGATAATGAACTTAATTTAGCAGGATTTCCGCCCGTTTCTTCTTCATAGAAAGCAAGTAATTCATTCATGAATATACCAATGGACCAAGCATCAGAAATAATATGATGCATCGTACACAGTAATAACCATTCATCCTTCTCTAATTGAACAAGCTGATTACGAACTAAAGGACCATTCATTAAATTAAATGGTTCTTGCGCTTCTCTCGCAATTAAACTATCTACCTCTTTTTCTTTTACTTCTAGAGGAAGTTGAGAGTAATCTCTTACAGGTAATGCTCTAGGAAGGAATTCGACAATTTGTTGCACAGGT
Organism: Bacillus cereus group sp. BfR-BA-01382; assembly: GCF_022663475.1. Lineage (NCBI taxonomy): Bacteria > Bacillati > Bacillota > Bacilli > Caryophanales > Bacillaceae > Bacillus > Bacillus cereus group sp. BfR-BA-01382. Next base: position 21,774 of record NZ_JAKUFQ010000021.1, on the reverse strand, counting down.
TGTTCTCCTACTTCTTTAAAAACAGTTCGTAATGATTCATGGCGTTCAATGAGTCGATTGAATCCCTTTTCTAATGCTTCAGGTATCCAATTTCCTTTTAGATGCCATACCGTTGGAATATTATATAAAGAACTATTTGGATTAAATCTGTCCATAAACCACAAACGTTGTTGTGCATAAGACAACGGGAGAGCTTCTTTATTCTCCTTTTTTTGCATTTGCTTCTGAAGCCATGCTCTCTTCTCAGGAGAAAGTGAACTCAGCTTTGCAAGTAAATCACTTCTCATTTTTTTACCCCTTCCTCAATCAAATTACTCTCGAATATCCCTTGTGCTTCTTCCTCTGATAGCTCTTCTAATTGCTTAAGTAGTTCCAGTAATTCTTCATCATTACTCACTTCTGCTTCCTTTTGAATATAGTCTTGAAGACTTACATTCTCCTTACTACCATTCTGCATTTCTTGATTTTTGTTATCGAGCAATTGATCAATCTGTTCTGCCAATTGCTCCACCGTATGAAACATAAATAAATCATGCAATGGTATGTCGATTGCAAAAGCCTCTTTAAGATTAGAAACAGCTTGCGTAGCAAGTAATGAATGGCCACCAATTTCAAAAAACGAATCCTGAATTCCGATGTTTTCCATACCTAAAACTTCATGCCATATCGAAACGATTGTTTTTTCCGTAGACGTACGAGGAGCAATATAACCACTTGCTATCTCCTGTTTCTCTGGTGCTGGTAAAGCCTTCCTATCAATTTTCCCATTAGGAGTGAGTGGAAATGCATTTAATCCAACAAAATAGGCTGGGATCATATAATTTGGTAGTTGATCCTTGAGATAATCACGCCACTTTTGAGCATCTCCGTCTCCTACAACATAGGCAATCAAACGTGGGTCGCCAGGATAATCTTCCCGCACCATCACAATAGCTTCGTTAACTAGTGTATGCCTTTGTAATATCGCTTCAATTTCTCCTAGTTCAATCCGGAACCCACGAATTTTCACCTGATGATCGATTCGCCCAACATACTCCAAATTTCCATCCGGCAAATACCTTACTAAATCTCCAGTCCGGTATATTCGCTCTCCTTCTTTAAACGGATGCGGTATAAAACGATTTTTCGTTAAGTCAGGGCGCTTTAAATATCCACGTGCTAATCCTGATCCACCAATGTACAACTCACCAACTACACCAATTGGAACCATTTTTTGTTCAGCACTTAGTACATATACTTCTGTATTGAATATTGGTTTACCAATCGGTGGGACCCTATGCATGACACCCTTTTCTAATTCCATATACGTGGAATACGTAGTATCTTCGGACGGTCCATATAGGTTGTACACCTTTTCAATCGTATTTCTCTCGTATAAATCTTGAACAAGCGAATATGGCAATGGTTCTCCAGCCAAATTCATCACCTTTACCGAAGAAGGTATTGTTTTTGCTCGAACCAGTTCCTTTGCTGCCGATGGCACAGTATTAACCAAAGTCACACCTTTGGAAGACAACTTCTCTAGATGTAGAGCATTTTCAGTGACAATCACCTTACCACCCATCGTTAAGGGAACAAATACTTCAAAAACGGATAAATCAAAAGATAGCGAAGTTGAAGCTAACACTCCCGCTAATTCCTTTCGGGAATACGTGTGGTGCGCCCAATGAATCATTGTTACTGTATTCCTGTGCTCAATCATTACTCCCTTTGGATTTCCAGTGGAACCTGAAGTATAGATAATATAGGCTAAGTTATCGCCCGTCACTTCACTCGTACATACCGTAGTTACTTCTTGTTCTATTTCTGCTCGATTACGATCAATACAAATCACGTTGACGAATTTAGGTATAACCATTTTTTGTTGTAACTTTTCCTGCGTCACCAGTACCTTTATTTGAGCATCTTCTAAAATGTACTGCAGTCGACTTTCCGGATACGCTGGATCAATTGGGACATATGCTCCTCCCGCCTTCATAATTCCTAAAAGACCGACAATCATCTCGGATGAACGTGTAACGCAAACCCCAACTAATGATTCGCATGTTACACCATTTTTTTGTAAATAATGTGCCAACTGATTCGAGCGTTCGTCCAACTCTCGATATGTTAGTTCTTCATCTTCGCACACTACTGCAATTGCTTCTGGTGTTTTTTTCACCTGTTCTTCAAACATTGTATGAATCGTACTTTCTTCCATATCTATAACACGCGATTTATTCCATTCCTCTAGTAGTTGCTTATATTCTACTTTCGATAACATATTCAGTTCTGATAGTACACATTTTGGATGAGAGACAATTTGATTTAACCAATGTTTAAAATGACTTGCCATACGTTCAATGGTTGTATCATTAAACAAATCAGTATTATATTCAAAGGTTAGTGATAATCCTTCTTCCGTCTCAGAAGCAAATAAACTCAAATCAAATTTGGCAACAGAAGCATGGCTTTCCATGAGTTCCATTTGTCTTTCAGATAGCTGAAGAAACTCTTGTTTCGTATTCTGTAAAGTAAACATAGTTTGGAATATTGGTGAATGACTTGTATTCCGTTCAGGTTTTACGGATTCTACCACTTTCTCAAATGGGATGTCCTGATACTCGTATGCTTTTAGCGCTTTTTTTCTTACCTGCGACAAAAGTTCTTGGAACGTCGGATTTTCACTGAAATCAGCTCGATAAACCAACGTGTTTGCAAAGAATCCTATTAATCCCTCAATCTCTTTCACATTTCGATTAGCGATTGGGCTTCCAACTATAATGTCGTCCTGTCCTGTATAACGAGAAAGGAAGCTTTGATACGCTGCCATCAATGTCATAAATAAAGTGCATCCTTCTTGCAGACTTAAATCTTTGAGCTTTTCCTGTAGGGAATTCGCCACTATTAAGGACTGACTTGCACCACGATGGGTTTGAACTGCAGGTCGAGGACGATCCATCGGTAATTGTAAAACCGGTAGTTCCCCAGATAATTCTTCCTTCCAATATTGAAGGTGCTGATTCAAATTCTCCTCTTTTTGCCATTCCTTCTGCCACATGACAAAATCTGCATATTGGATAGATAACTCCTTCAATTCCACTGGTTTTCCGGTTAGTGCTCCTTCATAAAAAGCCATCCATTCTTCAAGTAAGATTCCCATTGACCATCCATCTGAAATAATATGATGCATCGTACAAATGAGAACCCATTCTTCCCTGTCCACTTTCAATATTCGTGTTCGAATCAGAGGACCTTGTCCCAAATGAAATGGTTCCTCCGCCTCGTTTTGAATAAGGCGTTTCATTTCTCTTTCCCTATCTTCCAAAGAAAGATCTGTTAGATTCGTTTGAGGAATATGTCTGAACACATGAGATTGAACCTGTTGAAAAGGTTCATCCTCTTGTTCTAGAATTGTCGTCCTTAATGATTCATGACGCTCCAACAATTGATTCCATCCGACCTCCAATGCTTCAATTGACCATTTACCTGTTAAGCGACACGCTGCATGAATATTGTACATCGCACTATTTGGCATTAATTGATCAATAAACCATAGACGTTTCTGCGCATAGGAAAGTGGGATAACTTCTTCTCGTTTCATAGGTACAAGAGGAGCAACCTCTCGTTCTTTATCTTCTTTTCGTAACTGATTCACTCGTTTCGCCAATGCTTCCACTGTATCGTGCTTGAAAAGTTCACGTAATGGAATTTTAATTTGGAACAGTTCTTGTAACCGAGAGACGATTTGAGTAGCAAGTAGTGAGTGCCCACCACGTTCAAAGAAGGAATCCTGAATACTAATATTTTCTATCCCTAACACTTGACCCCAAACCGAGGCAATAAGCTCTTCCGATGGCGTCCGAGGTAGAACATTTAAATCTCCAATAGCTTGCTCATCAGGTATTGGCAAGGCCTTTCGGTCAATTTTCCCATTCGGAGTAAGCGGGAAGTGTTCTAACTCTACAAAGTGCGCTGGAATCATATGATTCGGTAATTGTTTTTGTAAATACTCTCTCCACTCCTCGGTATTTTCATCGCTTATTACATATGCAACCAATCGTTGATCACCTGGACGATCTTCTCTAACTAATACGACAGCCTCTTTAATAAACGAACATTTTTCTAAAGTGGCTTCAATTTCTCCTAATTCAATCCTAAAACCACGCATTTTGACTTGATGGTCCATTCTACCTATAAATTCTATATTTCCATCAGTTAGATATCTTACTGAATCTCCTGTTCGATATAGTCGTTCCCCCAATTGGAATGGATGCGAAACGAATTTTTCAGCAGTAAGATTCGGACGATTTAAGTATCCACGTGCTAAACCAGCACCACCAATATATAACTCACCCTCAATTCCTATTGATTGCAAGCGTTGATTTTGGTCTAATACATATAATTGCGTGTTCTGTATTGGCTGCCCAATAGAAACAAATTCTTGATTAGGCTGAATATCAAATGCATTCACATAAATAGTGGCTTCAGTTGGTCCATAAAAGTTGGTTAATTTCACTTGTCCACTATAATTCCATTTCTGTTGAAATCGTCTAACTAACCCTGAACTTAGTTCTTCTCCACCAGAAAATACATGGCGTACGGACGAACAATTCATGTTCAATTCAATACGATTGAAGTGATCTAAGAAAACAGATAACATTGAAGGTACAAATTGAACTATAGTAACCTGATGTTGTTTAATCACTTCAGCTATAATAGAAGGATCTTTTTCTCCATCTGGAGGTAGGAAAGATACACTGGCACCAACGTGAATGCCCCAAAACAATTCCCAAACAGAGACATCAAATGAGAATGGCGTTTTCTGCAAGACCACATCCTTTTCAGAAAGCGGATATTTATGTTGCATCCATTCTAGATAATTAATTACTGAATGATGCTCAATCATTACTCCCTTTGGATTCCCTGTAGATCCTGAAGTATACATAACATACGCTAAATTTTCTCCTGTTACACCACTTATACATGGGGTTGATTCTTCTTTTTCAATTGCAGTGTAATCTTTATTCATACAAATCGTTTCTATATTTTCAGATACAAACAAATTTTTAGAATTCTCTTCCGTCACTAGTACTTCGATTCCAGCATCCTCTAATATATATCGAAGCCGACTCTCTGGATAAGTAGGGTCAAGTGGAACATACGCTGCTCCTGATTTTAGAATACCTAATAACGCTATCATCATTTGTAATGAACGTTCCATATATACTCCAACTAGAGACTCTGGGCCTACACCATGCTTTTGTAAATAATGAGCTAGCTGATTTGCACGCTTCTCCAACTCTTTATATGTAATTTGTTCATTTTCGTAACTAGCCGCGATTGCTTCCGGTGTTTTTTTAACTTGCTCCTCAAACATCGTATGAATCATGCCTTCAGCCGAATAATTAACTTGAGTATGATTCCATTCCTCTAGTAACTGTATCTGTTCTTCTTCTGTTAAATGAGTAATTTCAAATAGTTTTGAATCTAGGCTCTTCGTCATCTGAATTAATATTTGCAATAAGTGATTCTGAATCAGATTTATTGTTTCTTCATTAAAATAGCTTCGATCATACATCAACTTTAAAGTAATTTTCTTACCGGGCATTACAATGAGTGTTAAAGGATAATTTGTTTGTTCCGTGCTTGTAACATCTAGTAATCTTAAATCATCATTTCTCTCACCTTGAATTGGATAATTTTCAAACACATACAAGGTATGAAATAAGGAGCTATTTCGCGGAACCTCACTCCAGCCTTGAATATCTATCAACGAATTATACTCATACTGTCTTCGTTCCATTTCTTTCATTTGTATTTTACGAAGCCAATCTACTACTGATGTATTATCCGTTAATCGAATTCTGGTAGGTAATGTGTTAATAAATAGCCCCACCATATTCTCTGCTCCCATTAAATCAGTAGGACGCCCAGCGCTAGTTACGCCAAATACGACGTCACTGTCACCGCTATACCTACTCATCAAATAAGCCCATGCACCTTGTACTAACGTATTCAACGTTAATCGACTATTTCGTACCCACTCTTGTAAACTCTCAGTAAGTTCCTCAGATACTTGATAAGCACATTCTCCATAACCCTTCTCTTGTCCTTGTTCCTTTCTTTCCATTGCTAATGGAGTAGGTGCATAGAACCCTTTTAATTCTTCTTTCCAAAATTCCTCTGCTTGACTTTGATCTTGTTTATTTATCCATTGAATATATTTTTTATAAGGAAGAGGTTTAGGAAGATTCAACAATTCTCCCTTTATCATCTTGAGATAAACTTCCATCACTTCACTAAAGACCAATGACACACTCCATCCATCTAGCAAAATATGATGATGTGTCCAAATAATTCTCGTTTCCTCTTTTGCCTCTTTAATCGCAGTGACTCTCATCAATGGTGCTTCATCCAATAAAAATCCTTTTCTACGATCTACATTCAAAAACTGTTGTAATTTCTTCGCCCTTTCATCATGTGGATAGGTGCTCCAATCCTCTTCATGAATAGTAAAAGGAAGACGTTGGTAAACCGCTTGTAGTGGTTTTTCTACTTCCTCCCACACAAATACTGAACGTAAAACCTCATGTCGATGAATAACATATTCCCAGGCCTTTTCAAAAGTAGCAATATCCAATTGCCCCCCGAGCAAGAAGCCTACTTGTACAATATAGGAAAATGAATGTTCATCATCTTGATCGTATAAAGTATGAAACAGTATTCCTTTTTGCAAAGGTGATAAACCATATATATCAATAACGTCTCCCATTTTTACACCCTCTTCTTTTTTAATTTAAGTAATACTTTGCTCAAGCTTTCTTCCGTAAGATCCTCTGCATCAGCAAAATCTGATACCGTAAAAGCAGACTCTGTTGTTGGTTTATTTATAAGTTGACGAAGATGCCTCAACATACCATCTGCTATCAATTGAATTTTTAATTTAGAAAACTGTTCTCTACTATACATCCAAACAAAATGTAAATTTTCATCTTTCACCATTCCGATAACATCAATTAGATGAGATGGTTTGGAATCTGGAGCATGATCTAAAAATGTAAATCCTGTCTCTTGCATAAACAAAGATTCCCTTGAGAAAACCTGATCAAATTGGCCCAAATAGTTAAAACTTATTGAAGGCTTTTGCTGATAAAACGGAAGTAATCCTTTATTCAAGTAACGTAAAATACCATAGTCAACTCCGCGATTTGGGATTCGACGCAATTGTTCTTTGACAGACTTTAATCCTTCAATAGGTGTTTGAGTTCCTTGAAAATTGAGATGAACGGGATAAATACTCGTGAACCAGCCCACTGTCCTTGATAAATCAATACCTTCAATTACCTCTTCTCTTCCGTGTCCTTCTAGATGAATAGAAACGGTTTGCTGATTTGTACAATCGACGATAGCTTGTCCTAATGCCGTTAATAGTACCTCATCAATCCTTGTCTTATGAGTTACTGGAACTTCGTGTAACAATTCATGTGTTTCTTCTATTCCTAAAGTCCTCGTCACTTGATCAATCGATTCCTCTGTCGTTTCTTGTATTGGATAGTCCATTGGAATTTTCATCGTTTCTTTTTCTACTTGTTGATTCCAATAATTTTGTACTTCTTTTGAAATACCCGAATCACTGTACGTCTGGAGTCGTTCAGACCACTCTTTAAAAGATGTACTTTTCGCAGGTAAGCGAACTTCTTGACCTTGTTTTATCTGGTTATATACCACCTGTAAATCTTCCAATAGAATCCTCCATGACACTCCATCTACTACTAAATGATGAATCACCCAGAATATTCGATCATTTCCAGTCAAGTTATCTTCAAAGTACACTACTCTCATTAACGGACCAGTAACTAAATTGAAACTAGCTTGATTAATGTTCATTTCTTCTTGTATTATTGTATTCCACTCTTTTTCATTAACTTGATTCCGTTTTACAACATGGAGTACTGACAGCTCATCAGTCTCTTCATTTCTCTGCCTCCACGTTCCGTTTGGTAACTGTTCGTACCGGAAACGTAAAGCATCATGATGTTTGAGTAAATTTAATATCGCTCCCTCTAGTAATTTCACATCCAATCTTTCTTTTACTCTTAAAAGCATTGATTGATTCCAATGCTCTGTATGTGGATGTTCTTGCTCGAAGAACCAGCACTGAATTGGAGTAAGAGGCACATCACCTATCACAATTCCCTGCTCCGCTTGTACTCCCTGCGTTTCTATAGCCACTTGTGCCAGCTCAGCGATAGTTGGGCATTCAAACATTTGCTTTGGAGTAAGTTTTAACCCCACTTGACTTGCTTGAGATATGATTTGAATACTGAGAATCGAGTCGCCACCAATTTCAAAGAAATTATCATAGATTCCCACCTTTTTAACACCTAATACTCGCTTCCAAATGGTAGTCAGTATCTGTTCGTTACTATTCCGAGGGCCAACACATTCACTATTAATCTGCTTTTCCTCCGGCATAGGTAAGGCCTCACGATCAACTTTACCGTTAGCTGTAAGTGGAATAGCTTCCATCGCCACAAATCCCGAAGGAACCATATAACTTGGTAGTTTCGCTTTAAGATACTCTCTCCACCCATCTACATTTCCATCTCCTACAACATATGCTACTAATCTTTTATCGCCCGGCTGATCTTCTCTTACAATTACAACTGCCTCTTTTATATATACATATGTATGTAAAGTAGACTCAATTTCCCCAATTTCAATTCTGAAACCACGTATTTTAACCTGATGATCAATTCTTCCACGATAATCTAAATTCCCATCTGGCAAATACCTCGCTAAGTCTCCTGTCCGGTATAATCTTGCTTTCGGATCACTACTAAATGGATGAGATATAAAACGCTCTGCTGTTAATTCAGGTCTATTTAAATATCCACGTGCCAATCCTGCTCCACCAATATAAAGTTCACCATCAACACCTATAGGAACAGGTTGTTGATAAGCGTCTAGTATATACACTTCTAAATCGGGAATCCGCTTTCCAATATTACTTCTTGAAGCATGCTGCACATCATCTAGAGTAATTGGATAATATGTAACATGAACTGTAGTTTCTGTAATTCCATACATATTAATTAACTGTGGGTTTTTCTCACCATACCTTTGAAACCACGGTAACAAGCTAATAGGTTCTAATGCTTCTCCGCCAAATATTACGTAACGTAGCTGCAAATTTTTATTCTTATCTTCTTGTTCACACACTCGTATTAATTGTCGAAATGCGGAAGGTGTCTGATTTAGAACTGTGACTTCTTCCTCCACTAATAATTGATAAAAATCCTTAGGTGATCGACTAATCCAGTACGGAACAACAACTAATTTTCCACCATATAATAATGCTCCCCAAATTTCCCATACTGAGAAATCAAATGCATACGAATGAAAAAGCGTCCAAGTATCTTTTTCATTAAACTGATACCAACAATCCGTTGATTTAAATAACCGAATGACATTGTGATGCTCTATCATAACGCCCTTTGGATTTCCCGTTGATCCCGAAGTATAGATTACATATGCCAGATTTTTGGGACCGACATTAGAAAGCGGCAAAGTCTTACTTTCTTTCCCAATCTCATCTTGATCACGATCCAGGCAAATCGACTCAACATTTTCTGGTAACCATTTCAATTCTTTTAAACTTTCTTGCGTCACGAATAACTGAATGCTAGCATCTTCTAAAATATATTGAAGTCGCTGCTCTGGATATGTTGGATCGAGTGGAACATAAGCCCCACCAGCCTTCAAAACCCCTAAAATACCTACAATCATTTCGAGGGAACGTTCAACGCATATTCCAACTAAAGTATCAGGTCCTACTCCCTTTTTCTGCAAATAATGAGCTAACTGGTTTGCACGTTCATTAAGCTCCTTATAAGTAATTTTTTCTTGTTCATACGTAACTGCAATAGTATTTGGATAAATCATCGCTTGCTGTTCGAATATTTCATGAATAGTTACTTGAGGTGGGACATTCAGTTTAGGATTGTTGAACTCAACTAAACTTATTCTTTTATCTTCCTCAGAAATGATTTCTATTTCAGCTACCTTCTGCTTTGGTTTTTCAAAAGTGTTTTCCATTATCGCTAACATCACGTTAAAAAACCGTTTTATCTCTTCCTTAGAAAATAGCTCCTCACGATAATCAATATGTACATGTAAAGAGTCAATATCAATTAGATTTTCAATATGCACTGCAAAATCTTGTACCTCTTCATGGTTTGGAATCCATAGTGAGTCACCACTTTCATCGCGATTCCTATAATCAATCGTAGTTCCGAAAAGTCTCACATTACTATTATTCTCTTTATTAATCTGCTTTAACAACAAATCAAATGGATATTTCTGGTGCCTCAATAATTTGCTTTGTTTTCTGGACACCCTGCTAATAAATGAAAGTACTTCTTCTTCTGGATCAATATCCATTCTTAAAGGAACTGTACTCACCATCATTCCAATCAATTTTCGTTCCATTTTAGTCATACGATTGCCGTAAGCCATTCCTAAACCAATATCAAGCGATGAAGTCCACCGATACATGGACAACGAGAAAGCAGCAACAAAAAAAGTGTATAAACTAATTTTGTAATCTTCAGAAAATTTTTCTATCTTTCTCTTCAAATGCTCCGTTAATATAAATGTCTCACGTGATGCTTTAGTGCTAACTTGGTACGTATTATAGGGCTTCAATCCAGTCACAGATGGCAGTGTTTTAAATTCCTCTAACCAGAATTTTTGATCTTTTTGAAAGCGACTACTATTCAAGTATGTTTGTTCATTGGTCAGGAATTGAACATATGAATTTTTAATTTCGCCTTCCTCATTCTCGTTATGCATTTCATAATAATATTTTGCAATTTGCTCAGTAAATATTTGAATTGATAAACCATCCATAATAATATGATGAACATTTCCAAAGACTGCACATTCATTATCGTTTAATTTTATTAAAGCGAAATAGTATAAATCTGAATTAAATAATGTAAACGTGTCTTTTGTTTTCTGCTCAATCCATTCCTCAAGCAAATTTGTATTCTCCACATTACTGAAATCAAAAAACTCAAATTCTTGTTCTTCATGTTTAATAAAATATTGTTTCGGTTCCTGATGCCCATTTTCTTTTAACCTAATGCACAGACCGTCATTTTCACTGATAACGCGATTCACAACTTGGTTTAATTTTGAATAATTCATTTTCCGATGAAGTTTAAATAAAAATCTTAAATTACATATTCCTTTATCAGAATGAATAACTTCTGTATACCATATTCTTCGCTGCGGATGGCTTAATCGATAACATTCCTCATTGGTCATAAAAATCTCCCCTTCAAAAATTATTTGCTCTTATAGGTTCGTGTTTATGTTTAGCCCATAAATATTTCTGCAGTGAAACTCCAATTAATCCAATAATAACAAGCCCAATCCCTCCATAAACATAGAGTTGAGTTACTCCAAACAAATGCACTAATGGGCCACTCATAGCAGGAGAAATAATTAGAACTGCGTTTGTTAAACTGCTTTGTATACCAAATACTCTTCCTACTTGATCTTGGTCGGATTCTATTTGTAAAATGACTTGATTAGATACAAGCATCAGCCCACTTCCGATACCAGCGATAAAACTAATTAAATAGGCTAAAACGAAGACCGTACCGGGCGTTATCAAACCAATCCCCCCAAAACCAATTCCCATTAAAACCATACCTCCACATACTACCCAGCCATATTGAAATTGTTTTAATTTCTGAGTTAGTAGTGCACCAAGTATTCCGCCAAGACCAATAATAGAAATGATATATCCCATTTTACTTTTATCATGTGGGAATAAGCTCTTAAATAAAGTTGGGAATTGTGAGTCGACTAATTGTAATACTGCCATGGCTATTGTAACGAAAATCATGGTTGATAATATTATCCGATTAGATAACACATAACCCCACCCTTGTACCCAAGCGGTCCAAGTACTTTGTTTTTGCTTTTCAACAAATTCTTTCGATATAGTTTCTTTAAATTTTATTGTGGGTATGAGAACTAAGGTAGCTAATAAACAACTTATAGCTCTTATAATGAGGCAGAACTCTGGTTGAAACCAGCTCAGCAACATGCCCCCTATAAGTGGACCTACTATCTTGGTACCCTGCTCTACTATTCCGTTGATACTTACTGCTTTAGTAAGTAAGTCCGGGGATACAATCTGTCTTGTTAGTGTTTGCTGTGCAGGATAATAGAAAACAATAAAAATGGAACGAATCATTAATGCCACTAAGAGCCAGTGGATATCTTGTACAAATAAAAGAGCAATTGTTATTAGACCAACCATTAGATTACAGAACATCATAATTGGAATTTTTCTAAAACGATCTGCAATAACACCTGCCCATGAGCCAAAAATAATTCCAGGAAGTGCATATGCAACAGGGATCAATCCAATCATAGTAGGATCTACTTCCCATTCAAACCCAACTATAGTCATAATCGCTAACATATCAATAAAAACACCAAGCATAAGCAATGAATAAGCAGAGAAAACTTGTAAATAAACCCTATTTCCTAATAGGCCTTTTGAATCAGTAGTTTTCATAAAAGCAAGCTCCTTAGGTTACTAATATAAACGCTTTTGCGTATAAGGTACCCCTTTATTAAACCTAATTAATCATTATAAAGATTTCACCTAGAATGTAACTTCGTCAAAACCTAGACTAATCTCAAGGTTTAGTTTATTTTAAATAGTCAGATAAATTTAGGCGCACCTATTTCTTCGTATTTATATCAACTGTTACAACATAGACCTTTACCTTACACTAAAAAACAGCTAAACATTACCTGAATATAACCATTTATAGTTGTTTGCACATTCAATTCACATCCTTTTTAAAGTTGGCTTTTTTCTATCTCAAATACTATCACACAAATATTTCACCTACTATATTCATAAAGTTGAAATATTTGAATCAGAAAATTCGGATAAAAAAACCAACCCACAAATCATACCAAACAATTATTTAGTTATATTGTCAGTTTATAGATGGCTTTAGCCATAAGGATATCAAAAATTAAGTTTCTTAATTTTATTAACATAATAGTTTAAAGAGACTATAAATCCTACTAAACAAAAAGATAAATATACAATAAAGTATATTTATCTTTTCTTATCCTACATATTTTCTATGCAAATTAATTCCAATAACTAAAATTGATAATAAAAATATAATACTACCAATTACTAATGTACTCATAACAGAATTGAATAATATAGTATTAATACTTCTGCACCTACTACCTATTTTATTTATTAGATATTTACACTTCAAAAAAATTACAAATTATTCACAATTAGGATACACACCCAAAATATGATTTGAATATGTTATTATATTTTAAGATAATATAAAATCAGTTTTTCTATAAGAGAACTTAATTTTTATGTAGTACGAAATTGTTAGTACTACAGTATATATTTAAATTTAGTTATAAAAACGTTTAAAGACCACCTATTTCCATAAGTGATCTTTCTTTGTAATTCTACATTTATGCACTACTGTAGAAATATATCGTAGATACGCTTTGTATGCTAAATTTCTAGTTCTCTCCATTTACTAAAAAACATAGCTTAGCACAATTAATATCATATTCGTTAAATTGCAAACTATTATTTTGTCTTCTGTACAGACAAACTACTAAAAATCAAATCAGCAACTTTTACATATCCTTTTGAGTTTGGATGAATTAAATCCTTAGACCAAAGCGTATTGTCATTAACTAAATGATGATTCCAAAAATCAACATGATGAAACTTATATTCTCTGCTCAGTGAACGTATAACTTCATTTGCCTCTAATAATTGTTCTTTTATTACTTGTTTTTTTTCAGAAGCAAAAGGAAGCCTAACTGTAAAATCAGGAAGGTTTGCTATAATAATATCAGCCCCTGCTTTACTTAATGAATCTATCATAAATTCCATATCGTTCTTATATGCATCATGATTCCAACGTCCTTTTAAAACATCGTTTGCCCCTGCAATGAGACTAACCAAATCTGGATTAAAAGTTAACGCCTTTTCCAATTGCTGCGAGCGAATTTCTTTAGTTACTAAGCCACGCTTTGCCAAATTAGCATATTTTATATCGTTTTCACACAGTTGAACAAAATGATCTATCCAGCTTTTTAATGCAATTCCCTCAACTTCATCCCCTATCCCCTCTGTAAAACTATCACCAATTGCTACAAATCGCTTCCACATATGTATTCCCCCTTTATTATTAACCATATCTATACTATACAATAGCTCACACCGTAATTGTTATTTCTAAGTGGTTTTCGATTTCAATTATATTCCACTTTATTATATTTACATTTAGAATCCAAAATTGACCGATTCCTAAGTATACTTAGGAATCGGTCATATTCGTATATTTACTAAAGAAATAAAATTTCTCTAGGAATTATACTTTTTTCAAAAAATTGGTTGTTCTTTGTTTTGCCCAGTTGATACATTTCTTTTCGATTAAATGATATGAAACTATAGAAAAAAGTAGTGTCATTGCAATGCATAAAGTAAGAAGGAAAAAGATAGGTATCTTTGTATACAAAAGTTTAAATAGTACCATCATGATTGGAAAATGACACAAATAGATACTGTATGAAATTTCTCCTAAATATACAAATACACTCTTATTTAAAAATGCTTTTACTTTTAGGTTACTCATAGCCATTATAATAAATATACCAACCCCCATTACGACACCCCAATCTTTTAATAAGAAAGTAGTATCATTACGGGAAAAACCATAAATTAAAATGGAATATAAATACAGAATAATCCCTAATGCAATAAGAAATCCTTTTTTAAATTTTTTCATATTCCTATATGAGTAGATAAGTTTTTCCTGATACTTAAAAAGTAACATTCCAACCATAAACATAGATGTAAAATGCAGTGTATCAGCATAACCATTATAAAATCCTTCAGCTTTCCCAATATACAACACATTAAGAAAAACACTAATTAAAGAAAAGCTCAAAGCAAATAGTATCGTTTTCTTCCAATTCAATTTATAAAAAAGAAGGAATAACAAAGGAAACACAATAGATATACGCATTTCTTGAGCCAATGACCAAATAACTGGATTATAATTTTCCGTAAAAAAGTTATTAAGAAGCACAAAGTGGTTTAGAATATCTAATTTTGTTATAGACCCTTGCCACCTATCATAGAACCAATCCCGTAGTCCTACCACTTCATACGACGAAAATAAAATAAATAAAACAAAGGAAACAATTATCCAAAAATAATAAGGAATATAGATTCTTACAAATCTCTTAATTAAATATCCCCAATAATTTGTTTTTGAATGATAAAGTGCCATCGATAACACAAAACCACTTAGTACATAAAAAACGATAACAGCTTCCCCACCCGCCCATAAAAACCTAAGCGGGGAAAATTTAATAGAATTAGGCAACGATGGTAGCATTAAACAAAAATGTCCAAATACCACAGTAAGTGCCGCTAACCCTCGTATGGAATCTAATTCTTTTATTCTCTTACTCATAAAATGTTCTCCTTGTAAATTGTAGATTTTGCTTTTCATAAAGGCCACTATGCGAATATAGTGAGAGAACTGTACACATCGTTTCTTTAAATTCCTAATATAAGCAGTAAAAAGTTAATTTGACCTCCATTTCTTTATATACATAATTTAAAACAAAATATTTAATACAAAGAAAAGATTTTATTAAATTTTTATAAAGTGAAACTTTAATGGGTGGTTTTTCATCATGTAACTTTATTAAACTAACCTTGCACCAGAATCCTTTAAATCGAAAGATTCATAATAAACGCCATCCCTTCTGTATATTTCTACAAAAAGAATAGCGTTTTTGGAGTATATGGATACAAATTTATTTTAGCTTAATAGAAATACAAAAAGTTCCGAAGAACCAAATTTGAAAAGTAATACAATCTTTCATTCCAAACTATCCACATAAGAATCTATAATACTTTGAAACCTTTTGTTTCAAACTAATATTTAGTTGTATCCTATAAAATTAGCTTTTTACTATATCAATCGCACTATCCCACATACCACTAAAAAAAGATCCAGTTTTACGTATAAAACGTGTAAACCAATTTGCTTGTTCCACATCAGATTTTGTTACAAGGTCTATTTGTAATGAATTACCTGATAAGAACCCAGGATCGGTATTATCTTTAGGCGAGATAATTATTTTACTAATTGTTACACCTTTTTTAATAGGCGCTTCAGGTTCTTTATTTGATACTTTAAATTCTTTTTTATAACCGTCTTTGTTTCCCTTCCGCATTGGAAGTGAAACAGCTTGCTTCGTTTGAACTACTACATCTTTCTCTTTTGCATTTGCTACTCGTACCGTTTCATGTCCTTTTACTACTGAATCTTTTCCGTAGACATTCTTCACTTCAAAATTCGCAAATCCATAATCGTATAATTTCTTTGTTTCATCAAAGCGTGCCGTATGAGATTTTGTTTTTATCACTACAGAAATTAGGCGCATACCATTTCTTTCTACTGTACCAGTGAAACAATCTCCCGCTTCTGGAGTCGTTCCTGTTTTCAAACCATCTACACCTTCATATTGCTTAATTAAACCTTTTAACATCCAGTTAAAGTTCGCCATATCAATTGGATATTTACCACCCTCTTGGAATGTTTTTTTAGGAATTTTTGCTGTATTCAATATTTGGGGAAAATCTTGAATAAGACGTTGTGCTAAAATTGCACAATCCCTTGCAGACATTTTATTTTTCTCATCTAGAGTTGTCCCTTCTAGGTGATATCCTTTTAAATCTTGATTTGTTAAGCCTGTAGAGTTTACAAATTTATAATCTTTCATTCCAAACTCTTTCGACTTATCGTTCATCATTTTTACAAAATTGCCCTCTTTACCAGCAATCTCTTCAACTAAAGCAATTGTTGCACCATTTGCAGAATAAATTGCCATTGCCTCATATAACTCTTTTACCGTATAAGAGCCACCATTTTCTAATGGAACATTTGATAATGAACGATCTTGCGAAATCTTATGTGCATATTCAGAAATTTTAACTTTTTGATCCCATTTAAGTTTTCCTTTATCTACCGCTTCATGAACTAAGTATTCGCTCATCATTTTTGTCATACTAGCAATTGCCAATGATTCATCTGCATTTTTTTGATATAAAATTTTTCCGGAATTTGCTTCTATTAAAATTGCTGATCCTGCTTCAACGTCTATAGCAGAAACTGTTTCCGCTGCTGCTCTTCCAAATGTAACGAACATACTAAAAAATAGTGTAAGCACTGTTACTATTGCAATAAATCTCTTGCAAAACATACCTTTCACTTCTGTTACCTCCAATATCTTTGTACTCAAAAAAGCGTTATTCTAACATAATCTCAAAAAAAATAGACAGTGTTCTCAAATTGTATATACATATTAAACGTTAGGATTGCTTTCATATAGACCATCTCATCTGACACTTTTAGGTGCCCTGATACTTTGTATTCCCACGCATATCCTTATTTTTAATCCCCTTATATTTTTTAAAATGATTCGCACTTTCATATTTTTTAGGATTACAATTAATAGACAATCTACATAATACATTTGTTCCACATTTACAAAAAATAAAGTGAAACTTTAATCAGTGGGGGTTTTGTTCATCCCCACTAATTATTAACCCTCACCAATCGGGATTTTAATTATTCAATTGAGCTATTTGCTAGACTTATATTAGAGATAAATTTTCTTTAGTCTAAACCATTAGTTTTTTGTAATAAAAAAACTACACCCAATACTGAATGTAGTTTTTCTAACTAATTTATTTATTTTTTACTTCATTTTTATAAAAAGCAAATAATGGTTCGATGGATGGACTAGATAACAGCGGAATTGCCTTCTCGATCAATTTCCTATCCCAATCAAACCAACGCATTTCCATTAACATGTTTATTTCTGTATCAGTGAATCGTTTCTTTATTTCCTTAGCAGGATTTCCACCAACTATTGTATACGGCGGAACATCTTTACTTACGACAGATCCTGCAGCAACAATTGCACCTTCACCAATAGTAACGCCAGGCATTATTATAGCATTCATTCCAATCCAAGCATCACTTTTAATGACTGTATCGCCCTTAGTTTCATATGATTGTTCAATTTGCTCAGCGAATGGATATACTGTAATCCATTCTGAGTGATGATTATGGTTACCACCCATTAAAATGACTACTCCACTTGCAATGCAAACATAATTCCCAATAATGAGTTTATCAAGATGCCATCCCATCTGTTCAATTGGATTAAACAGTGCTTGTGACTTAGCATCCCCCCACAAATACCTTACACAACCATCTTCAAAATTTTGATGACCATAATACCCTGAATAATAGGAGTACTCTCCTACTTCAATGAGTGGATTTGTTACTATATCTTTTATATATTTTGTTTCTGACCAATGATTAAATAATGGATGCTTCATAACTTTATTCCTCGCTTCTAAGTATTATATATTTTGCTATTTACTTAGAAGCTTACTACGACTGCTACATTTTTTAGCTTTCTCAAACGACGAATCATTATCTTCAAGCCTTTCTTTTATAATAGAAAAAGCATAACGCAATACATTACACTAGTCAAATTGTGTAATTTTGAACACATCTTAAACAGTGTAATACTGCAATAACAACATGAAAACACTCTAACTTCGATACAAATACTATATTTATTACATTTAGTTCATATTTTGTAAAAAAATCTTAATTGCCATGACAAAGCAAACAATAACCACTATTGGTCGTATTAATGACGTCCCTTTTGTAAGCACCATCTTCGCCCCAATATATGACCCTATAATTTGACCAAGCATCATAATCAATCCAATTGTCCAATCGATTTGGCCAAAAATAATAAAATACAACAAAGCAGCGAAATTACTAGTAAAATTCAAAATCTTAGCATTTGCAGTTGCCCGTGTAGCACTATATCCACATAAAAGAATGAACGCTAAAGCAATCAAGCTACCTGTTCCTGGGCCGAAGAAACCATCATAAAATCCAAGGAATGGAGCCACTGTTAACGCAAACAACAACATACTTATTTTTCTCGGTCGATCTTCGTTTGCTATATTTGGAGATAATAGAAAATAAAGACCAATAATAATAAGTAAAAAAGGTAATATCATGATTAGATATTCTGCCCGTATCTGTAAAACAAGCCATCCACCCAAAACTGATCCAAAAAAGGTCATTAAGATGGACAAACGCATTTCTTTAAGATTAATTTCTTTCTTCTTAATAAAAAACACTGTCGCCATGAGAGTTCCGCTACTCCCTTGCAGTTTATTAGTTGCTATCGCTACAGAAGGAGACATACCTACTAATAACATTATCGGGATAGTTATCATACCACCGCCTCCAGCAATTGTATCTATCCACCCTGCTAATACAGCTACTAAAAATAGTAATATGAGTAATTCAATAGTAAAATCCATACAAAGAATATGGGAAGGCTTGAGCTATTATACCCCAAACCTCCCCATCGTCCCTCCTCTCTTTAAACTAGTTAATAATATCTGTAAAGTAACTTTCTTTCTGATCACGTAATCGGCTGGAAACGTACTGCCTGCAAACAATTCTTCTTCCGTACTTATTATCTCCAATCGGAATTTTATATTCTTCCTCAGATAACCTTTCCCTACCATGAGTTACATTTGTTTGTTTACCATAGTATGAATTTGGAATAATTAATAAATCTTCAGATGTAAGTGGAACCTTATAAGTGGGCGTTGTTCGTAAGAGTTCTAAAAACATGTCAAATTTCAATTTTTCTTCTTCACTTTTTCCCACATAAATCAATCTATTTTCTGCTCCATTCAAACAAGTTGCAATAATATCACCATTATCATCCAAAAATATGATTTGGTTTATTTCCCCTACAAATCCCGATATTTCACCATCCGCCATTCCTGCGATATGAGCAATAGGCATTTTACTTATCGCCAATATATCATCTTTACTGAAGTGATTTTCTTCAAGATGCTTTTGAAGTAATTTTGGCGTTCCAATATGAGTTTGAGTTTTTAAATTTAACACTCCTTTTAATAAAAGAGCATCAACTCTAGTAAATTTTCCACAAGTAATTTCAGACACTATTCGTTCCACGGATTTATTAAGTCTATTTGATACAATTTCTAAATTCGTATTGAATATTTTCAATCTTGCTTCAATATCTGATTGGTCTTTCATGTCTGTATACACTGTGGCATCGTTATGTTGATAAAAGTTCCCGCCACCGGTGCTTGCACCGACATTTCGCAAAACTTCATCGTTGTTCAAAGGGGAAATGAGGTGAAATCTATTTTTCCCTGCATGTTCGGATGGGTGAATTAAAGCATCATAATTAAAAAGTGTGGCAAAAAGCCATGTGACCCATTCTGCATAAAAATATTTTTTCATTCTATCGTCTTCGTCTTCACCATAATTAAAACCTTTGCGATTTTCCCCAGGTAATAGGGTTTCCATAGGATCACATGGAATATTTTTAATAAGAGTAGGTGGTACGTTTCCACCACAATTCGCTACTTTTATCATATGTAGTAGTTTTTTCATATCTGAATTCGAAGTTTTCTTTGAATAATCAATCAAACAATTAAGCCACTCTCTTGAAAAGCTTGCAGCTATTTCTTGATCACAAGTATAAGGATTATGAGTTTTTAATTCATGGTCTATTAGATTCTTGATTTTATCCTTCAATACATTAGGAATGCTAATTTCTTCGATTTCTGTAATCTGCAGTATTCCTTTATTCATTATAAAACCTCCGTTGTTTTATTTTTTCACCATATCTTCTATTAAATAAACTACCTACTTCTTTTTTGCTCCTTTGCTTTTCGTCAGAGCTATTACAGTTACCAAATTACAGAGCATAAACGTGGAGTAAACAAAATTTCTTTTTAGTTACATTAACCCCGTAAATCTCCATTAAATTAGTATATTTAATGGAGATTTCTTTTCATACTTTACTTTCAAACTATGTTTATAGGATTTTCAATTCAAGCACAAATATTCCTTTCCCTAGAATTTTCCTAAGATTGAAATCAGAATTTTCAATACACTAATATTAACAATAAAAATATAACACGAAACCAAAAAATGTAAACGAATAGTTTTTTTATAAAAAATAGTCAGACTATTTTAAGGTAATTTGTATTTCATTGAACTAACTGTAATAAAGTGGAACTTTAATCAGCCCTCACCAATCGGGATTTTACGGGCAACAGGGCCCCCGCCTAACTTCTTTGCTTCCGCTGAATTTTGAGGTGGGGGTCTTATTACCCGGCAAATAGCGGATAAAAAAGCCCCCTAAATGATAGAGGACTTTCTTTACAAGAATATTCTATTTTAAAATCCTTACTTACCTTTTATTTTAAAAGATATTGCTGTAACTTCTTTATTAATTGTTCCGTCCCCTCTGGACTTACAATAATCTTCCCATTCGCTAACGAAATATTGCTGTCTGAAATATCACCTGTAAGTGCACAAGCTCTTGGAGATTGATATTTTCGTAAAATAATCTGATCCTCTTCTATAAACATTTCAAGAGAATCTTTTTCTACAATTCCTAAACTCCGTCTTATTTCCATTGGAATAACAATACGCCCCATGCTATCTGCTTTACGAGTAATCCCTCTTGATTTCATAAAATGCCACCCTTTATTTTTATCTAATATTACGGTACTTATTTTAGCAATAAACA